>JAJEBJ010000024.1 GCA_022822575.1 Alphaproteobacteria bacterium
TGGCAATGACCTTGAGAGCATTCTCGACTGCAATCGAGAGTTCCTGGCCGGTCATCATGAAGCCGCCATCTCCGGCAAAGGCAACAACGCGGGCGGCTGGCCTGGCGAGCGCTGCGCCGAGGGCAGCCGGAACACCGTAGCCCATGGCGCCCGACATCGGCCCGGCCTGGCTTGCCGGCAGCCGATAGCGAAAGTGGCGCTGCACCCAGGTCGAGAAGTTGCCGGCGTCGTTGGTGATGACATGATCCGATGATGCAAGCCGCCGGTTCACATGCCGGACGACTGCGGTCATGTCGACGGGACCCCTTGCCGCCGGCGCTTCCTCTTGGAACGTCGTCCAGGCGCTCCTCAGGCCGGCACGCCATGCGAGCCGGGCGGGCCTCGGTCCGGCAAGCCGGCTGGCGATGGCATCAAGAGCCGGTCCGACATCCGAGACCAGGCCAAGCCGGGGACGCAGGGCAGCGACAGTTGCAGCGTCGGGGTGAATGACGACGAGAGGCTTCGATCCGTCCCTGAAGTGGAAGTCGGCGGAGCTGATGGCGTCGAACCGGGCTCCGGCGACCACCACGAGGTCGGCCTCGTCCCAGGCATCGTCCAGGTAGGCCGCGCGGCCAGTGGCAAACGATCCCGCATAGGCCTCGTGATCGTTCGAAAGGCAGTCCTGGCAGCGAAATGCCGATACCACCGCAGCGCCGGACTGTCGTGCCAGGTGATCAAGTTGGTCGTGGGCCGCCTCGTGGCGCACCATCTCGCCTGCCAGAACGAGTACACGGTCGGCCTCTTCGATCATCGATGCGGCGCGCTCGAGTTCATCGGTTGATGCCCTGGTCTCGGTATCGGCAGCCGGTCCCGATATGACGGGGTTCCCGGCATCGCCAAGGGTGATGTCTTCGGGAAGGACCACGACCACCGGCCCCGGTCTGCCGGCGGCGGCGACCGACAGGGCTCGTGTCGTGGCGTCCGCCACGTCCGCAGCGCAGGCAGGTTCGATCACCGCCTTGGCAACGGTGCCGTAGAAGGAGGCGTAGTTGATTTCCTGGAACGCCTCGCGACCGATTTCGTGGGTCGGCACCTGACCAATGAAGAGAACCACGGGCACGCTGTCCTGGGCGGCCGTGTGAATGCCGATGGCGGCGTTGGCCGCACCCGGACCGCGGCTGACCAGGACAACGCCCGGGCCTGCCGAGATCTTGGCATAGCCGTTGGCGGCGAAGGCTGCCCCCGATTCGTGGCGATGGGTCATCAGGCGGATGGCGTTGCCGTGACGGCGCAACGCCTCGAGAACCGCGAGATAGCTTTCGCCGGGAACGCAGAATGCCGTTGTGACACCATGCTCGAGGAGGGTGGCGACAAGCGCCTCGCCGCCGTTCATGGGATCAGGAGATTTCGGCCACGGCCTCGACCTCGGTCGCGACATTGAGCGGCAGGGAGGCGCAACCTACCGCGGCCCTTGCGTGGTGGCCCTTGTCGCCGAACACCTCGACCATCAGATCGCTGGCGCCGTTGATGACCTTCGGATGGTCGAAGAAGTCCTCCGAGGCGTTCACGAATCCCCCAAGCCTCACGATCCTGACGACCCGGTCGAGATCACCGCCGCAGGCAGCCTTGAGCTGGGCGATGACATTGAGGCCGCACAGGCGGGCAGCCGCATAACCTTCCTCGAGAGTGACATCCGCACCGAGCTTGCCCTGGTGTTTCAGTGCGCCATCGGCAAGCGTGATCTGCCCTGCCACGAACACGAGGTTGCCAGCCACGGTCCAGGGCACATAATTCGCCGCCGGAGCGGCGGCTTCGGGAAGCCTGATGCCGAGTTCGGCGAGGCGTGCTTCGATCTTCCCAACCATTTCCGTTCCTTTCCCTGGTTCGGGCCATCGTCAGGTCGTCTGACATAAAGGAGTCCATGCGTGAGCGTCAACGAGGCAAAGCGTCCGGCCATGTTGGCGGGCGTGCTCCTGGTCGCTGCCGGGGCCATCTGCTATGGACTGCTTCCGCGCCCCCTGGAAATCCTGAGGGACGAGGGAGTCGGATCGACGTCGTCGCTCCTGGTCCGATTCGGGGTTTCTGTCGTGGTCCTCGCCGCCATCGTTGCCTGGCGGCGATGCCCCGGTGGCTCCCTGAGAGCGCCTCTCTTCGCCGGTTTCGGTATCGGGGCCGCCACGATCTTTCTCTTCGAGGGCTATGCCCGGTTGCCGGTCTCGACGGCGATTCTCGTGTTCTACACATACCCGGCCTTCACGCTCGTACTGGCTAGTCTCCTGTTCCGGGCCGGCGTGGAATGGCGCATGATCCTGGCCATCGCCCTGGTCCTGGGCGCGGCCGGACTCATCGTTGCTCCCGGCAATCTTGAGACGACACCGCTTGGTGGCGTGCTGATCACGTTCGGCGCGCCCCTTGGATACGGCCTTTATCTCTCCTGTCTGGGCGTGGCGGAGGGCCATGTTCTGTGGCGTACGCTCGTCGTCAGCATGGCTGCCCTCGTGGTGACCCTGGTCTGGCATCTCGTATCGGAAGCCTCCCTCGCCTGGCCGGTCTCGACGAGCGGCTGGATTTCCCTTGGCTGGGTCGGCCTTGGCACCGGGATTCTGGCAACCTGCCTGGTGGTGGCCGGCACCGCCATGGCCGGGAGCGGGCGTTCCGCCGTGGCTGGATCGGCCGAACTGGTCACCGTGCTTCTGACCGGGTGGATACTGTTCGGCGAGACCCTGCACTGGGAGGCCGTGGTCGGCGCGCTTGCGATCCTCGCGGCCATCGTCGTCAGCCTGCCACGTGCCTCCCGGCGATGATGGTGAAGATGCTTGTGAACATCTTCCATGTCAGGCGACCGGTGTTGGTGTTCAGCCGCGAGCAGTGGTAGCTGTCAACGAGGACGAAGCCACTCGTGACGTCATGGATGGCGCCGTGGGAGAAGGGAAAGGCGGCACGTCTGACGCCAACGGCGTCGAGAATGGCCTGGTGGGCGAGACCACCGAGGGCGAGGACGGTATCAAGGCGCGGCAGTGTCTCGAGTTCCCGGGAAAGGAAGGGGTTGCAGGAACGGATTTCGGCTGCAAGCGGCCTGTTCCCGGGCGGGACACATCGCACCGCATTGGTGATCCGGCAGTTCACCAGCTCCAGACCGTCGTCCGACCGGGCATCATAGCTGCCCCTGGCGTAGCCCGCCCCGATCAGTGCCGGGTAAAGGAAATCGCCCGCGCCGTCGCCCGTGAAGGGGCGCCCGGTTGCGTTGGCGCCTCTCAGACCCGGAGCGAGTCCCACCACCAGGAGACGGGCATCCCGGGGTCCGAATGTGGGTACGGGGGAATTGAACCAGGCCGGCTCCTTCTCTCGCCAGGAACGGCGGAAGGCCATGAGACGCGGGCACAGGGGGCAGTCGGGAAGGGGCTCGCCAGCGGTCATCACGGCGTCTCACTCTCCTTGTGACGGCACCTGCAACCCTTCGCCCTGGGGCGGAGGGTTGCAGGTGTCACGCCGCACTCTATATGAAGCTTCCGCAGATGTCGGCAAATCCCTCCCGCCTCGAGGGCGGCATATATGTGGCACTCGGCGCCAACCTTGCTTCGACGATCGGGCCGCCGCGGCGTACTCTCGAGGAGGCGCTGGCACGGATCCGCCGCGCCGGTGTGGAGGTACTCGGTGTATCGCCCTGGTACGAAACACGGCCCATGGATGACCGCGATCAACCCCGGTATGTCAACGGGGTCGCCGAGATTTCCACGGAGCGCGATCCTGAAGCCCTGCTTGAGCTCCTTCACGACGTCGAGGAAGGGCTCGGCCGCCGGCGTCGCCTGCGCTGGGAATCCCGCACGGTGGATCTCGACCTCATCGACTACCGGGGCCTCGAGAGAACGGACCGGCCTCCCTTGCTGCCACATCCAGGTGCCGCCGAAAGGCTCTTCGTCCTGCTGCCGCTCAATGATGTGGCGCCTCAGTGGAGACATCCGGTGACCGGGCAATCCATCGATTGTCTCATCCAGGCGCTCCCCAGGCGCGACGGCGATATCGAGCGTCTTGCCTCCTGACTCCCGGCAGGGCTTGTCATGAGGACGCGATGCTGGCATTTTCGCATCCCGCTCCCGCTCCCACTTCGAGGTGATGAATGGCCCGATTGACTGTTGAAGACTGCATCGAACGCGTGAGCAACCGTTTCGAGCTGGTTCTCCTGGCCGCCCAGCGGGCCCGCGACTTGGGCAAGGGGGCGGAGCTGACTGTCGACAAGGACAACGACAAGCATCCTGTCATCGCCCTGCGCGAGATCGCCGATGACACGATTTCGCTGGATTCGGTGCGCCGCAAACTCGTCTACGGCAGCGAAACCGAAGAGGACGAGAATGTCGAGAATGTCGAGGAACTCGGTCTGGCGGCGGACAATCCACTGGACCGGGCCTTCGCCAATCTCGATCTTGACAGCGATCAGCACAACGAAGCCTGGGGCACCGGCATCGAAGACGGATCCACCCGCTAGAAGAATGTGAGCCCGGACGATGCTCCGGCAGTTTGAACTGGTTGAGCGGGTCAGGAGTTATGACGAAGGGGTGGACGAGGCGGCCCTCAACAGCGCCTACGTGTTCGCCATGGTCAAGCACGGCTCCCAGACACGAGACTCGGGCGATCCCTATTTTTCTCATCCCGTTGAGGTCGCCGGCATCCTTGCCGACATGAAGCTCGACAGCCAGTCCATCATCACGGGGCTGTTGCACGATACGGTCGAGGATACCAACACCACGCTCGAGGAAATCACCGACAAGTTCGGACCGCAGATTGCCCAACTGGTTGACGGCGTCACCAAGCTCTCGCGCCTGGAGAGCCAGGCCGAGGAAGGCCAGCGCACCATGGGCAACTATTCCAAGCTGTTTCTGGCCATGTCGGAGGATCTCCGTGTCCTCCTGGTCAAACTCGCCGACCGGCTCCACAACATGCGCACGCTGCACCACGTGCGGCGCGAGGACAAGCGCCTGAGAATTGCCCGCGAGACCATGGAGATCTACGTCCCCATGGCCGACCGGATCGGCATGCAATGGCTCAAGGAGGAACTCGAGGACCTTGCCTTCAGTCACATCAACCCAGACGCCCGCAATTCCATCCTGGAACGCCTGCGTTTTCTGCGGCCGACGTCCAACCTTGCGAAGATCGAGCGCCATCTCGTGCGCGTCCTCAGGAAAGGCGGCCTCAAGGCCAGGGTCGAAGGTCGAGAGAAGAAACCGCATGCCATCTGGCGCAAGATGCAACGCAAGAATGTCTCTTTCGATCAGCTCTCGGATATCGTCGCATTCCGGGTGGTGGTCGCGCGGGATCCCGACTGTTATGCGGCACTCGGCGTCATTCACGGTGTCTGGCCGATGATTCCCGATCGCTTCAAGGACTACATCTCGACGCCGAAGCCCAATGGGTACCGTTCCATCCATACGACGGTGCAGGGGCCCGAGGGCAAGCGTCTCGAGATCCAGATACGGACCCGGGAGATGGATGAAGTCGCCGAGTATGGAGTCGCCGCCCACTGGAGCTACACCGCGGGCGAGGATCGCGCCTCGGCGAGCGACGGCAGCCAGTACCAATGGGTGCGCCAACTGCTGGATTCGATCGAAAGCACGTCGGATCCCGAGGAATTCATCAAGAACACCAAGCTGCAACTCTTCCAGGACAGGGTGTACTGCTTCACGCCCAAGGGCGACCTCCATGAACTGCCCCGCAATGCGACGCCTGTCGACTTTGCCTACGCCATTCACACGAGGATCGGGGAGACCTGTGTCGGCGCCAAGATCAACGGTGTGCCCAAGCGACTCGACACGATCCTGCAGAATGGCGACCAGGTCGAGATCATGCGGTCGCGCTACGCCTCACCCAACCCGTTGTGGTTGCGATTCGTCGTCACCGGTCGTGCC
>JAJEBJ010000150.1 GCA_022822575.1 Alphaproteobacteria bacterium
GCCGCCGGCTCGTTGATCGTGTAGACGACGTTTATGCTCGGGTCCGTCGCAAGTAGGTTCTCCATCGCCCTGCGGCCACCTTCCTCGTTGCCTGCCGTGACATCGTGGCCGGCGATGCGCGGATCCGTCTCGTCACCCCACTTGTTCGGGTCGCCCAGGTCAATGCCGAAGCCCTGCATGAAACCCTGGTCGCGCAGCACGCCGACCGTCGGCTGGCTGATGGCAAGATCCAGCATGCCGATCCTGGCATTGGCTGCATCGGCTCCGAGCGTCGCGGCCGCCCACTTGCCGATGAGTTCGCCGGCAACGAAGTTGTCGGTGGCGAAGGTGGCGTCAGCCGCATCGGTCGGATCAAGCGGCGTGTCGAGAGCGATGACCAAGAGCCCGGCGTCGCGCGCCTGCTTGACCGAAGGCACGATCGACGCCGTGTCGGACGCGGTCAGCAGAATGCCCTTTGCGCCGTCGGCTATGCAGGTCTCGATTGCCTGGACCTGGGTTTCGTGGTCGCCGTCGATCTTCCCGGCAAAGGCTTTCAGGGTCATGCCCAGCTCCTCCGCCTTGGCGGTCGCGCCCTCCTTCATCTTCACGAAGAAGGGGTTGGTGTCTGTCTTGGTGATCAGGCAGACGGTCGAGCTTGCCATGGCGCTTCCTGCCACGGCCGTCACGGCAATCGCCGAGGCACCGATGAGATGTGTGAGTTTCAAGATCATTTCCTCCCTTGAACGAGTGATCAAAGCCGCGCGGATTCGCGGCACGTGGGAAAGAATCACATGATTCGGCTTCGCTGTCAATAAATAAATCTCTAAGATTTATTTTTTATTTGACTCGGCTGCGCCGCTCGCTAAACCTGTGGTCAGGAGGTGCTTCTTGGAACACGCGATCACAGACAAGTCCGCCACGGGGATGAGTGTTTCCGGTCTTCTCGGAACGAACCAGAGCGACATGCGGGACAGGAACGAAAGGCTGGTTCTCTCGCTCCTGCGGCGTCGTGGCGCGCTTGCGCGTGCCGAGATCGCGCGGCTGACCGGCCTGTCCGCCCAGACCGTGTCCGTGATCACGCGCAAACTCGAAAACGAGGGATTGCTGCTCCGCGAGCAGCCCGTGCGCGGAAAGGTTGGCCAGCCTTCGGTGCCAATGACGCTGAGCCCGGACGGGGCGCTCTTCTTCGGTCTGAAGGTCGGGCGGCGCAGCATCGACCTCGTGCTCGTCGACTTTCTCGGCCACATCCTTTCACGCGAGCACTTCACCTACCGCTTTCCCGCTCCGGACGGCACGCTTGAATTCGTCAAGGATGCCGCCGAGCGACTCTCCAACCAGCTTGATGCCGGGCGGAGAACGCGCATCGCCGGCCTCGGCATCGCGATCCCGTTCTTCATATGGGAGTGGGGCGCGATACTTGGCACGTCTGCCGAAGACATGGAGGCATGGCGCGACTTCGACCTGCGCGCCGAAATCGCGGCACTGTTCGACTTTCCGGTCTTCCTGCAGAACGACGCCACCTGTGCCTGCGGCGCAGAACTGGTCTTCGGAAACCAGGATGCACCGCACGACTTTCTGTATTTCTACATGGGTTACTTCGTCGGGGGCGGAGTCGTCCTGAACGGCCGGCTGTTCACCGGGTCGACAGGCAACGCGGGCGCCCTCGGCCCAATGCCGGTTCCAGACCAGGGCGGAGTCACGCGCCAGCTCATTGACGTCGCCTCCCTTGCCGGCCTGGAACGGATGGTGGTCGATGCCGGAGGCGAGGCAAACGCGCTTTGGAAGAGCGCGACGGACTGGCGCGTGTCGCCAGAGCTGATCGATGCATGGATCAGAACTGCCGCGCCGGCAATCGCGCATGCCATAGTCGCGTCCGTTTCCGTCATGGATTTCGAGCATGTGCTGATCGACGGCTGGTTGCCGGATCGGGTCCGGGAAGGTCTGGTTTCCAGCGTTCAGGCCGAACTGGACCGCATGGACCTTTCCGGACTGCCGCATCCAGCCGTCATGTCCGGAACGGTCGGGGCGGACGCAAGGACCCTCGGAGCGGCAAGCCTGCCGCTGTCACAGAGATACCTCGTGGACACTGTCCCAATGATCGGGCTGGGTTGAAGCATCGGCACTTCGGGTGCATCAAGGCAAGACCTGCAACTGGAGGCGCCCGTGGCCAATCATCTCTACCAGCGCGACCTGCCCGACGGCCTCGACCTCGGCCAGTGCGTGGCCATCGACTGCGAGACCATGGGCCTGAATCCGCACCGCGACCGGCTCATTATGAGGCGATTGCGTAGTACGTAACGGACTGAGCTGCAACGGCTTTTCGCGGGGCGTCAGAATTTCTTCACCCGGACCGCCATTGGTTCGGGCAGGCGGAATTCCCGCATTTTTCCGGCGCGCCGAGACGTCCCGTCCTGGATGGGGCGGGTGCCGAATGGTAGAAGGACCGTACCAACAGATCCTGCTCGCGGAGGAACCCATCATGGCACCCGAACCCGTATGCTCTTTTCCTGGGACGATGTCGAGACCCGCCCCGAGCCTCAGCGCTTTGAACTCGCGCTCGACGCGCTCCCCGACGACGCGCTTCTCACGGAACTCCGGAAGCGTCGCGGCGCGGGGCGCAACGACTTCCCGGTCGCCGCCATGTGGCGGGCCGTGATCGCGGGGATCGTGTTCCAGCACGCTTCGGTGGAATCCCTGCTGCGTGAGCTCAACCGCAATCTGGCCCTGCTCGACCTGTGCGGCCTCCGGACGGCCACGAAGACTGGAACGCCGTCCTCAAGGCATGCGCCGCAGCCTTCCCTTCCAAGTAGCCAGGAATCGTGCCGCGAGCCGGCGTCGCAGGCCAATGTCCGCCAAATTGCGTGATCAAGGCACCATCAATCTACGTGGAGACGCTCACGGAGCTCCCGGACTTCGGGCGGCATCTCGGCTACGACGGCAAGGCGCTCGAGAGCCACTCGACCGGTGTCGAGGGCCGGGAGACCGGCACGACCTCCGATTGTCGACGGTTTTCTAAAAGGGCGGGAAATCAGAACGTTCTGATTTCCCGCCCTTTTACGCAGCCATCGACACCGATCCGGACGCCGACTGAGGGAAGCACGAGACCTCGGGGGTTGGCCGCAACGGCAGGCTCTGGACGAAGGCGACCTCCTGGTTCGGCTGCAAGCTCCACGTGATTGCCGACACGCGGCACGAGATCCCGGTCGCGGTGTCGCTGACGCGGGCCTCGGCGCCGGAGGTGTAGGGTCTCACATTAATCGAGCATGAGCGTGCGGTTTTTCCCCACGCAGCAAGTGAGCGGTTTTCCCAGGGGATCAGTGACAGTCCGGGACGGCTTTCTTTCCCAGGCAGCCCTTTTCCGGCAGCGCGCCCGGTCCGTGCGGGATGCCGTCCTCCGGGCTTTCGGCCCGGATCGTCGGCTTTCGCTTGCCT
>JAJEBJ010000278.1 GCA_022822575.1 Alphaproteobacteria bacterium
CTCTGTCTACCTGACTTCCTCAATCCGATCTTTGAGCAGGGGAAGCAACGTCATATCGCGGCGCGGCCAAATGCGACGTCTATCGGGAGCGATCGGCCGCGAGCGTGAGTGTGGTCCAGCCGTCGACGGTGGCGGTGGCGCACGGTGCGTATCCCGCCTGGCGGTAGGCGTCGAGGACGGCGGCGGACTGGTCGTCGAGAAATCCCGAGAGGATGACGGTGGTGGCGTGGATGGAGGGCGCCATGTCGATGAGTGGGCGGGCCAGGATGTTGGCGATGGCGAGGTCAAAGGGCGCATCGGGGAGGGCGCTGAAGGCGTCTGCGCAGACGAGGTGGATGCGGTGGGCGAGACCGTTCTCCGCAATCTGGCACCGGGCAAAGGTGAGGGCGAGGGGATCGTTGTCGACGGCGATGACGTCGCAGTCCCACAGGAGAGCGGCGGCGATCGAGAGAATGGCCGACCCGCATCCCATGTCGAGGACGGTTCGGGGCGGCGTCGTGAGAGCGCCGAGGGCCTGGAGGCACCCGGCGGTGCTCGGGTGCTCGCCCGTCCCGAAACCCGCCCCGGCCTTCATGCGGATGAGGTGCGTGGCCGGGTTTGCCGGGCGGTCGCCATGGACGATCGTGAAGGGTCCGACGACAAGGGGCGGAAAGGCGCGGGCGTTGTCGGTGACCCAGTCCCTTGCCGGCAGTTCATGGAGGGAAGGCGTGACGCCGAGGTGTGTTTCGATGTGCCGGCGTGCGCGTTCGGCTTCCTCGCGGCTGGCGAAGAGGGCCTGGACTCGGGCGCCGAAGAGGGAAAGGGCCAGGGGCTCGAGTTCATCGAGGAGGTCGTGCGCCCGCTCGTGCTCCGCCTCGAGCTGCCAGGTCATGCCGGCGTGACGAAGGCCGCCATGATCTTCTTGCGGCCGGCCTTCTCGAAGGCGATGTCGAGCTTCTCGCCGTCGGCCTTGAGGACCCGGCCATAGCCGAATTTCTGGTGAAAGATGCGGGTGTCGGGCTCGGGCGGAGCGCCGGTCGCGGGCGCTGCGGGGACATCCCGGGAAGGGAACTGCTGCTGTCGGCGGGCGAGGGTGCGCGAGAAGTTGCTGTCAGTGACGGGCTCACCGAACTCTTCACGGTTGCGGTAGCCGACGAGGGGGGATTCGTCCGTCTGGACGTGTTCGCCCGGGAGTTCGGCAAGGAAGCGTGAGGGAAGGTTGGACGTGGTGTGGCTGTAGATCCGCCGGGTGGCCGCGTGGAAGATGGCGACGCGCTGGCGAGCCCGGGTGAGGGCGACGTAGGCCAGACGGCGTTCCTCTTCGAGGCCCTTGTTGCCGTCCTCCTCGAGAGCGCGCTTGTGGGGAAAGAGGTCCTCTTCCCAGCCGGGAAGGATCACGGTGTTGAATTCAAGGCCCTTGGCCGCATGGAGCGTCATGATGCTGATCATGTCGCCATCGATGGCGACATCCCCGTCGGTGACCAGGCTCACGTGGTCGAGGAACTCCTCGAGGTTCTCGAAGTCGGTCAGCGCCACCACGAGCTCCTTCAGGTTCTCGAGCCTGGCCGGAGCCTGGATGGACTTGTCCCTCTGCCACATCTCCGTATAGCCCGATTCATCGAGGATGATCTTGGTGGTCTCCGCCGGGGCAGTGCGGCTCGCCTCGGCGCGCCAGCGGTCGATGCTCTCGATGAAGAGACGCAGGGTGCGCCGCCGCGCCGGCGGCAGTGCCGTGCCGTTGACGACGTGTCGTGCGGCGCCGAGCAGGCTGGTGCGGGCGCTGCGCGCATGGTCGCGCAGGGGGAGCAGGGACTTCTCGCCGAGGCCGCGCTTGGGGAGATTGATGATCCTTTGGAAGGCGAGATCGTCGTCGTCCTGGCGCACCAGGCGCAGGTAGGCGAGGGCATCGCGGATCTCGCGGCGTTCGTAGAACCTCAGGCCGCCGATGATGCGGTAGGGCACAGCCAGCGTGATGAAGCGCTCCTCGAAATGCCGCGTCTGGTGGCCGGCCCGCACCAACACCGCCATCTCGTTAAGCGGGTGCTTTTTCCTGTGGAGGTTCTCGACCATGTCGCCCACGGCATGGGCCTCGTCCTCGCCGCTCCACACGCCGTAGACCGCAATGGGTTCCCCGACGTCGTCGCCTTCGGGCGTCCACAGGGTCTTGCCGAGCCGGGAGCGGTTGTGGGCGATGAGGCCCGAGGCCGCGGCAAGGATGCGGGGTGTCGAGCGGTAGTTGCGCTCGAGGCGCACGACGGTGGCGCCGGGAAAGTCCTTTTCGAACTTGAGGATGTTGCCGACCTCCGCGCCGCGCCAGCCGTAGATCGACTGGTCGTCGTCGCCGACGCAGCAGATGTTGCCCGATCCCCGGGCGAGCAGGCGCAGCCACAGGTACTGGATCGCGTTGGTGTCCTGGTATTCGTCGACGAGGATGTAGCGGAACCGCCTGTGCCAGGTGTCGAGCACGTCCGGGTGGTCGAGGAGGAGGCGGTAGGGCTTGAGCAGCAGATCCCCGAAATCGGCCGCATTGAGGGATTCGAGGCGCTCCTGATAGGCGCGGTAGAGGGCCTGTCCCCTGCCGTGGGCGAACGCGCCTGCCTCATCTGCGGGGAGCTGGTCGGGGGTCCATCCCCTGTCCTTCCACCTCTGGATCAGGAACGCGAGCATGCGCGGAGGCCAGCGCTTGTCATCGATGTTGGCGGCTTCGAGGAGTTCCCGCGCCAGGCGGACCTGGTCGTCGGTATCGATGATCGTGAACCCCGCCTTCAGGCGCACGAGTTCCGCGTGCCGTCGCAGCATGCGCGCGCCGATACTGTGAAAGGTGCCGATCCACAGGCCGGCGGTGGACTGCCCGATGAGGGCACTCACCCGTTCCGACATCTCGCCGGCGGCCTTGTTGGTGAAGGTGACCGCGAGAATCTGGCTTGGCCAGGCCCTCCTGGTCTCGATGAGATGGGCAAGGCGCACGGTCAGTACGCGGGTCTTACCGGTGCCTGCACCGGCGAGCACCAGTACGGGCCCGTCAAGGGCCCTGACCGCCTCGCGCTGCGCCTCGTTGAGGTCCTCAAGGAGGGGGGATGGACAGGCATCCTGCATGACGGGCCTCTTCTATCACAGGTTCGCTGCCCTGTTCACAAGGGGAATTATATAGGAAAGTCACCATGATCGCCTTGACTTCCGGGCGCCCACGAGGGTTGATGCGCGTGTGGTTTGGGGTCGCCTGCCCCGCCCCACCAAACGGCCAATGGAGGGCCGACCGCGCGTGGCTCAGGATACTCACGAATATCGACAAGTCATCTACCGGTTGCTCCCCGGCAGCCGGGCGAAGGCGCGCAAGCTTGCGGCCACCGCCGGCGCATGCCGCTTTGTCTGGAACGCCATGCTCGACCAGCAGGAGCAGCTTGTTGTGGCGGCGAGACTGGCGGGAGCAGACCGGCTGCCCGGCGTGTCGTTCTTCACCCAGCTTCGCAGGGTGACGCCGTGGTTGCAGGAGATGCCGTTCGCGCCCGTCCGCTACGCTCTCAAGTACCAGGCGGATGCCTGGCAGGCGTTCTTCTCCGGGCGCGCCGGACGGCCCCGCTTCAAGCGTCGAGGCGATGATTCGGTGACACTCCCGGACGACATCCGCATCCGGAACGGCATGCTCTACGTCCCGAAGATCGGGCCGATGCGGCTTCGCCGCCGGGGAGGGAACTCTCACCCCGAAGGCGAGCCGGTGCAGGCGGTGATCAAGCAGCGCTGTGGCACGTGGTACGCCACGGTCGGTTACCGTGTGACGGCGGTCGAGCGGCCTGACGACGGTACAGTGACCGGCCTCGACATGAACGCAGGCCAGGTGGCGGACAGCAACGGGCATATTCACCATGCACCGGACACGCGCCGCCTCGCCATGAGCCGCCGCAACTGGCAGCACCATGTTTCCCGGGCCCTGGCTGGCGGAACCGTTGTCATCGAGGATCTCAACACAAAGGCCATGACGCGAAGCGCGAAGGGAATGGTCGAACACCCCGGGACGAACGTGAAGGCGAAGGCCGGACTGAACCGTGAGATCCTCGCCACCGGCTGAAGCGACTTGCGGGCCATGCTCGACTACAAGGCTCCGCGCATCGTGGTTGTCAATCCGGCCTACACGAGCCAATCCTGCGCGGCGTGCGGTACGGTTGACGCTGCTTCTCGCCGGGGCAGGACTTTCGAATGCGTGGCCTGCGGCCATGCGGACCATGCGGACCTGAACGCGGCCCGCACCATACGGCGTCGGGGACAGGCGCTGCTGCACGGGGAGGTTGCCGCATCGAACGGGCCTGCGAACCGTGAAACGGATCGGTGGGCCGCAT
>JAJEBJ010000466.1 GCA_022822575.1 Alphaproteobacteria bacterium
GTTCACCTTGAGGGTGCCAGGCTTCCAGCGCCGTTCATAGTAAACGAAGACTTCCTGTGCGACGGTTTCGAAGAGTGCGTTCTTCCCGATCCCGGGATCCGCAGGGTCGCCGTTCCTGTACGCCGCCAGCATCGCGCGCGCCCGTTGACGCGCCTGTTCCACGGTCACGGCGCCGGCATCGTCGAAGGTCTTCCAGATTCGCCGGCCCGCGTGCTGAGAGTGAATGAAGTAGCGTCTGGCGCCCGAGGGCATGATGCGGATGCCAAAGCCTTTCAGTTCGGTATCGCGAACATCCAGGATTGCCTTCTTCGGCTTGAGCGTATCGACCCTTCGCTGGGTGAGGTGCAGGGTAGCCACGTTTCCTCCGGTGTTCTGTGACAGTGGGGGAAGAAAGGCATCGCCTTTCCGTCCAAGGTTGCAGAAACGAGAGGAAAGAGTTACGTTATATCAGATAAGTAGCACCATAGGTGCGGCGGTTCGTGTATTCGTTGTTGACGGCCATGACGGTGCCATGGGCAGAGTGGAATACAGCCATGCCGTCGTTGTTGTCGCCGAAGGCCCGCGCCTGGCTCGCGGCTGTGCCGAGCGTGGCGTCATCGAATTCAGGCACATCGGACCAGAGCGGGTCACCCCAGCGGATGAGCGTGTACCACTCGAATCCCTCGGGAACGGTGACGGAGTCGTGAGTATCCGCAGAGATCTGGTTGAATCCGAAGCGGTCCGTTCCGGCGAGCGCCAGGCTCGTGAGCGACGTCGTCCCCATGACGAAGGTGCCGAGGCCGAACGTCATCACACCGAGAATCCCGCGGCGGCTGATGGCTGTTTCGATTGCATGGTCGAGATCGGTTGTCTGGAAAGGCGTCGAGTGGGTCATGCTGTCAGTCATTGCTGCATCCTGATGTTTGAAGGCCGTCGGGCGGGCGCGCCGCCCTTGATCGCGTGTCCTTACCGACGGTTCGTTTCAGAAACGTAACGGATTTGCCGCAGTCGTATGACAACGTCCGCAACCGGGGGCTGTCGATCCAGTCCGGCCGACGCGGTGGCTCCGGTACAGCGATCATCGGGAATTCCATCCACAGAATCTGCGCTATGGGGCAGATCACGCCTGTCTTTCGTCTCACCAGCGTCTCTCGAAGCGGAAAGGGATGAACGGAGCGACACGTTCAAGTCGTGCTGGCCGTTCGGGCAAGCTCCGTCACCGTTGAAGTGAGACCACGAATCAGTCAATCTATGGGCACAATCCTTCAAAGGAGGAAACATCGTGACATTGTTCAGACTTGCAACATGCGCGCTGGCCGCCGTGGCTCTGGCCGGGCTTGGCTTCAGCGTCTCCGACGAGGCAAGCGCAGACGAAAAGACATTCATCTCGATTGGAACGGGTGGCCCGACCGGCGTCTATTTCGTGGTCGGAAACTCCGTTTGCCGCATGGTCCACAAGGAAGCCGCCGAGGGCCGGTCGTCAGGCCGCCAGCACGGAATTCGCTGTGCCGCGCCTTCCACCGGTGGTTCCACCTACAACATCGGTCAGATCTGTCAGGGCGAGCTTGAGTTCGGCGTTGCCCAGTCCGACTGGCAGTTCCACGCGGTGAATGGCAGTTCCGAAAAGGTCACGAACTGCCCTGGCCTTCGCGCGGTCTTCTCCGTGCACGGCGAGCCCTTCCACCTCATCGCCGGTGAAGGCAGCGACATCGGTTCCTTCACTGACACCATGGGCATGCGCATGAACATCGGCAATCCCGGTTCGGGCCAGCGCGGCACGACCGAGGTGCTGATGGAAGGCTACGGCATGACCACCGACGATTTCGCGGCGGCTACAGAACTGACCTCGACAGAGCAGTCCCAGGCTCTCTGTGACGGCAAGATCGACGCCTACGGCTACACCGTCGGTGTGCCCAATGCCGGCGTGTCCGTGGCGACCGACGGTTGCGGCGCCTACATTGTCGATCTCGACGGCGAAGTCGAGCAGCAGCTGGTGGCCGACAATCCCTACTATGCCTTCACCACCATTCCGGCGGGGACATACAAGACCACGACCGATGACGTGACGACCTTCGGCGTCATGGCGACATTCGTCAGTCACGAGAATGTGCCCGAGGAAGTGGTCTATGAGGTCACCCGTGCCGTGATGGAGAACCTGGACGACTTCAGGTCCCTGCATCCGGCCTTCAGGAATCTCGATCCCGCAAACATGATTACGAACGGGCTGTCCGCCCCGATTCACCCGGGAGCGGCGAAGTACTACGCGGAACAGGGCTGGATGTAATCCCAGCGCCTGAAACGGCCGGCACTGCTCATCGGGTGCCGGCCGTTCGCTTGCAGACATGCCCGTGACGAAGAGCGGGCCGGTGCCGGAACCGGCTGGAGACGCCGGGGATCCGGAGACATTCGAGTACCAGGGGCGCCGTCAGGGTCCGCGCGTGGCGCAGGTCATCGGCCTGCTCTGCTTTGCCTGGTCCGTCTATCAGCTGTGGATCGCCTCACCCTTTCCCTTCATGCTGAACTTCGCCGTCATCGGTGATGTGCCGGCACGAGGTCTCCATCTCTCGTTCGCATTGCTGCTCTGTTTCCTGATCTATCCTGTGTCGCGGCGCTGGAGGGAGCGCAGGCTGCCGCCCTGGGATATCGCCCTGGCGGTCACGGGCCTGGTCGTTGCTTCCTATCTCTTCTTCGGTTGGAGCGGTCTCGTCTCCCGTCATGGCCTGCTCTACGTCTGGAACGGCATTCCTGTGGAGGCCATCCTCGGTGGTGCCGGCATCCTGCTCCTGCTGGACGCCACGCGCCGCGCGATCGGAATCCCGCTGGTCATCGTCTGCAGCATCTTCCTGGTCTACTCGATCTTCGGCCAGTCGATGCCCGACATCATCTCGCACAAGGGGCTCAGCCTGACGCGGCTGATCGGATATCAGTGGCTGACAGGCGAGGCCGTCTTCGGCATCCCCCTCAGCGTTTCGGTCAGCTTTGTCTTCCTGTTCGTGTTGTTTGGCGCGTTGCTCGACAAGGCCGGTGCGGGGCAGTACTTCCTCGCCCTCTCCTTCGCCATGGTCGGGCGCTTCAGCGGAGGCCCGGCCAAGGCGGCGATCCTGGCGTCGGGCATGACGGGCATGATTTCCGGCTCGTCGATCGCCAATGTGGTCACCACGGGAACATTCACGATTCCCGTCATGAGGAGGATCGGCATGCCGGCGGTGAAGGCCGGCGCCATCGAGGTCGCTGCATCGACCAACGGCCAGATCATGCCGCCGATCATGGGCGCTGCCGCCTTCATCATTGCCGAGTTCATCGGAATCTCCTATTTCGACGTGGTCGTGGCAGCGGCAATTCCGGCCGTCCTCAGCTATCTCGCGCTGCTCTACATTTCCCATCTCGAGGCGGCGAAACTCGGTCTGAGGGGGCTGCCATCGGCAGAGATTCCGCCGCTCGGCACGACCTTCCTCGCCGGCGTCCATCATCTCGTTCCGATCGTCATTCTCGTCTATCTGCTCATGGTGGAGCGCTGGAGCGCGCACAGCGCCGTCTTCTATTCGATCCTCTCGGTCATGGTGATCATCATCGCGCGCCGGATCGTCGCCTCGGCTCGCGGGCACGGCCAGCCACTGGTGGAGGCGACTCGCGACGGCTTCACCGAGATCTATCTCGGGATGGTCGCCGGCGCGCGCAACATGGTCGGTATCGCCGTCGCCGTGGCAGCTGCCGGCATCATCGTCGGTGCGGTGTCATCGACAGGTCTCAACAATGCCATGGTGGGCGTGGTCGAAGCGATCGCCGGCGGCAACATCTACATCCTGCTGGGGTTGACCGCCATCCTCTGCATCATCCTCGGCATGGGGCTCCCGACGACCGCCAACTACCTGGTGGTCGCCTCGCTCCTGGCCGGCGTACTGGTGGAACTCGGGAGTGCGGCGGGGCTCGTTCTGCCGCTCATCGCCGTTCACCTCTACGTCTTCTATTACGGCCTGCTGGCGGACTCGACTCCACCTGTCTGCCTTGCCGCCTTCGCTGCCTCGGCGATCTCCAGGGCAGATCCCCTGAAGACCGGTGTGCAGTCATTCCTCTACGACATTCGCACCGCGATTCTCCCGCTGGTGTTCCTGTTCAACACGGAACTGCTGCTGATCGGCGTCGAGAGCATCTGGCATGGCGCCCTGGTGACGGTGATGTCGTTGCTTGCGATCCTCGCCTTCAGTTCCCTCACCCAGGGCTGGATGTTCGTCAAGGTACGCTGGCACGAGTCGATCCTGCTTGCCGTGGCGTGCTTCATGCTCTTTCGTCCCGGTTTCTTCATGGACCAGCTGGCGCCCCCGTTCGAACCCGTCGCATTCGACGCGTTCGTCTCGGGCGAGTTCACGCCCGAACCCGGACGACAGGTCCGCCTGCACGTGACTCGCGCGACGGACTACGGCGAACGGTTCAAGCTGTTCGTTCTGGAGACGCCGGACGGGCAGGCGGAGACACCTTCAGAGACCTTCGGTGTCCACCTGACGAGGGAGGACGAGCACACGTTCATCGTGTCCGACCTTGCCTGGAACGGCATGGCGGAGCAGGCGGGAATGGACTGGGGCGACTACGTGACGGGCGTCGACATGGAACAGCCTGATCTGCCCCCCAAGGAGCTCATCTATCCGGCCGGCCTGCTGCTGCTGGGCCTGGTTCTCGGATCACAGTTCCTGCGCGGCAGACGCGCCACCTCACATTGAAGGGACGTCGGGACTCCGCCATTTGAAACTGTTGCTGCTGTGCGACACGCTGGATGGAGTGGCATGATAGCGCGTAAACAGGCGTCGGAGTGCTGATGCAGTCAATGACGAGATTGATCGCCCGGGCGAAGTAAAGTAAAGCAATGTCAATTACATGGGCGGAAATGAAGACGCCATGTCTCCGCAAGTCACCGCGCGGTTCCCGGCCCCGGTCGTGGCGGCCTTCGACAGGGCTGCCACAGAGCTTGGGCGCAGTCGGGCAGATGTCATCCGCCTCGCCGTCGAGAACTATCTCGAGGACTTCGACGATCTTTCCGTCGCCATCGATCGGCTCGGCGACCCCAACGATGCGGTGCTGGACTGGAGCCAGGTCCGACGTGAGCTGCTCGACACGGATTAAGATAAGCGCGACCAGGGCACTGAAAGGAACGTATCGGGCGCGGATCGTTGCCGCGTCCGACCAACTGGCGAGACCCCTCATCTCGGAACGTCACTGAAGGGCGACCTCAGGGGGTTGCGACGGCTTCGCGTCGGCAACTATCGCGTCCTGTACGAACTCCGCGACGACGAGCTCATTGTTCTGGTTGTCCGTGTCGCCCATCGGCGCGAAGTCTATCGGTGGAGGCCGAACTGAGTTCTGGCAGCCGAAGCGCCTTGAGGAAGGCGCGTTTCCTATGCCGGTCACGCCAGGGAAAGGACCCACACATTCGCCTCGGGGACGGACACACGTTCGCCGTGGCCTTGCCGGGAGCGGCATGGTGGAGGAGGCGGGCATGGACCGGGGCGACTGCGTGACCACCCGCAATCCTCAACATCCGAAACACCGCTTTCGCGACACGGCGTAGTGCAGTGACATGGCGACGTTTGGCAGTCGAATGGCCGGGCGGAGCAAACTGCGTCCCGCGTGGAGCCCCACACTTCAAGTCCGCTTTCCGGACATGAGCGACCTGCCTTCGTCGACGGGTGCTTCATCGTCAAGCATTCGGGTCATGTCCCTTGGCATTCGTCCCGGCCCGGACGATGATGGCAATGCCTGCCCTTCAGGGCCGGACGGAGTCTCCAGCCCCGATGTCCATGGCGAAAGACCTCAACGATTGGCTCATCGGCGAAGGACGGCTGCTCTCCGACGGAGTTGCCATCACCGCCGGTTATGCACACCGCCTGGTCGCAGCTGGCGTGCCGCTCACACGGGTGCGCATCGGTCAGCGTCTCGCCAATCCACTGCTATCGGCCTGGGGCGTAATCTGGACGCCGGAGGACACCACCGAATACACCGTCACGCGAGCGACACTTGAAACGGGATCCTGGGACGGCAGCCCGTTCAAGCAGGTGCTCGCCGACCGGTCAATGCTGCACAAGAGCCTGGCCGGGCTGGATCGGGAGAAGGATCACAGGACCTACCACGAACTGGCTGCAGCCGGCGGCACCGACTTTCTGGCCATGGTGCTTGAATATGGCGATGGCTCCGCACAGGCCTGCAGTTTCCTGACGGATGATCCTGACGGATTTGCGCCGCCACATCTTCATCTGATCGCCGAGTCCCGCCACGCCCTGGCCGCCGCCTTCGAGCCGCTCGCCATGCGACGGTCGTCCGAGAGCCTGCTGCGGACCTATCTCGGTTCCGGGCCGGCCAAGGCGGTTGTCGAAGGGACGATCCTGCGCGGCGAACACGAGGCCATCGAAGCCGTGGTGTTGTTTTCCGATCTGCGCGACTTCACGGAGAAGTCGGAAAGCTGGAGCGAGACCGCGCTCCTGCGTGTGCTGGACGGCTATTTCGATGCCGTCGTCGAGTCGGTCCATGCCCAGGACGGAGACGTGCTGAAATTCATCGGCGACGGGGTGCTCGCGATCTTTCCTGTCAATGCCGCTGACAGCCGTCCGGACCGGTGCCGCGCTGCGCTTGCGGCTGCCATCGGTGCGAACGCCGCTCTCGCCGCCCTGAACGACGAGCGTCGGTGCGACGGCCTTGAGGCGTTGGCGATCGGCATCGGAATCCATGTCGGCGAAGTCACCTACGGCAATGTCGGAAGCCCGGATCGGCTCGATTTCACGGTGATCGCACCGCCCGTCATTATCGCCAGCCGCGTCCAGGACCTGTGCAAACCACTCGGCGAATCCGTCCTCATCACAGCTTCGGTCGCCGAGTGGGCCGACACGCCCATCCGATCCCTTGGGTTTCATTCAATGAAAGGGCTCGGCGAGCCGATCGAGGTCTTCGGGCTCCGGAAGCCGGTCTGAAGTCAGCCCGGCGTACATCTCCCTGTGATGGCAAACTCTGGAAGGTTATGCACCCATGCGCATTGCGGCAGGGATGTTGCCTCTGGCGCGATTCCGGATGTGCATCCAGTCACAGTGAATGTCGTGCAGGAAGCTGCCATGGAGGCGCTTCAAGGGTGCCCTGGCCGGTTGGAACTGCTGGCCTTGATGAGGTCGGCCGCCTTCTCGCCTGCCATGATCGAGGGCGCATTGAGATTGCCGCTGGTGATGGACGGAAAGATCGAACTGTCGGCCACCCTCAGGCCGGAGAGGCCGCGGACCCGGCATTCGGGATCGACCACGGCAAGGTCATCCGTTCCCATTCTGCATGTGGAGCAGGGGTGGTAGCCGGTTTCGGCCTTCATCCGGATCACCTCGTCGATGTCTGCATCGCTCCGGGCTCTGGCCCAGGTGTCCTCTTCGCGTGTCCGGTAGGGGTCAAGGGCCGGCTGCATGGCAATGTCACGCGCCTGGCGGACACAGATCCTCAGGTCTTCGAGGTCCGAGGGCTCACTCAGGAAACGGAAATCGACGGCCGGCCGGATGGCGGGGTCGGCAGACCGGAGCCTCACCTCGCCACGACTGCGTTCCCGCAAAGTGCCGACACACATGGTGAATCCGCCGGTATCGGACGGGATGTCCTGGTCGTGGAGAAAGAACGGGAAGAAGTGATACTGGATATCCGGGTGCGCCACGCTGTCGCGGGTCTTCGTGAAGGCGCCGGTGAAGACGCCGTTGGTAGCGCAGATTCCGCTCCGGTTCAGGAACCAGCGAGCGCCGGCCAGGGTTCTGGAAAGCGGGCCGGCATACCGGTTGAGCGAATGGCGAACGGGACCTTCGAACGGGATGTGAAGTTCGACGTGTTCCTGGAGATTCTGCCCGACACCAGGCAGGTCGTGACGCACGGCGACTCCGACGTCGCGCAAATGGGAAGCCGGACCGATGCCCGACAGCATCAGGATGTGCGGTGACCCGTATGGACCGGCCGACAGGACGATCTCCCGGGAGCAGTGCACGATCTCGATGTCGAGGCCCCGTCTGATCCTGACGCCGGTGGCCCGGTCCCCGTCGATCTCGATTCCGATAACCTCTGCACGGGTGCGGATATCGAGGTTGGGACGATGACGCGCGGGTTCGAGATAGGCACTGGCCGTGCTGACGCGCCTGCCGTTGGCAATCGAGGCATCGAACCAGCCCATGCCTTCCTGGTTCTCTCCGTTGAAGTCATCGCTGAGGCGAAACCCCGCCTCGAGCCCTGCCTCGACGAAGGCATCGCTCATCGGCAGAGGAAATGACAGGGGCCCTGTGCGCACCGGACCGCTTCCACCGCGAAAGTCGGTTTCGCCGCCGGCGTGTGTCTCGAGCCGCTTGAAGAAGGGCAGCACGTTCCGATACGACCAGCCTGTGGCGCCTTCGTCCTCCCAGCGATCGAAGTCCATCGGGTGGCCCCTCAGGAACGCCATGCCGTTGATGGCAGACGAGCCACCTAGACCCTTGCCGCGGGGCTGGAAGATCCGCCGTCCCGCCATGTTGTCCTGGGGTTCGGACCACCAGGCCCAGTTGTATGGTCCCTCGGTCCAGTTGAGGTAGTAGCCAAGCGGCATGTCGATCGACCAGTGCCGCGCCCTGCCGCCGGCTTCGAGAAGCAACACCCGGACCTCCGGATCCTCGCTCAGGCGTGCCGCCAGCGCGCCGCCCGACGAACCGGCTCCGACAATGATGTAGTCCGGTGTCATGGTCCTTGCCGGGCAGGAAGTCGCGAAGGCACGTGTTCCTTGCACAAGGCTTGATTCCGGGAGCCTCCGGTTCCGCTGGCCATTACGCAATGCCCCCAAAACACGTGACGTGCCATGTCAGCGCCTTGTGTATCGGATTTCAACCATGCATCGCAATTGAATGGCCGGTCGTCACGGCCCCGGTCCGGGTTGCTGCACGCGTTCCGGAAAACAGTCCAATAGTGACGTCAACTCAATATGTTGGCGGGATTCCCGGAACGTGCTACCGTAGGGTGGTCCGATCAGCATCATGCCGGACGTCCGCGTCAGCGGCCGGCATGTGGGAGACATGCAGATGGTTCACCTCAATCGCATGAAGTCGTGGTCCTGGGCTTACGACGACGTCATCAATCTGCCCCTGACACTCTACGAGACGGAGCCCTGGACACCGGCCAGGCCTCTCGCCGATTCCCGCATCGCCCTGGTGTCCACGGCGGCCGTTCATCGCCGGGAAGACAAGCGTTTCAGCCTGTCGGCCCGGGATTTCCGCCGCATTGGAACGAATGACCGGGACCTCATCCAGAGCCACCATTCCGGGGATCATGACCGCACCGGCTTTCAGCAGGATCTCAACCTGATCCTGCCATTCGATCGTCTTGGCGAACTGGTCGAGGCCGGTGAACTCGGATCCATCGGGCCGACACACTATTCATTCCTGGGCGGATCACCACCCGACCAGATGGAGCGAGCCGCCCGGAAGGCGGCACAGGAGATGAAGGCCGAGGGCGTCGACACGGTGCTGCTCTGTCCCGTTTGACCCTTCTGCACGCGCGCCGTGAGCGGGCTTGCCCATTACCTCGAGGAAGACGGACTGACGACAGTCACGCTGGCCTTTGTACGCCCCCATGTCGAAGCCATGCGCCCGCCGCGAGCGCTGTGGGTCCCGTTCGAACTGGGCAAGCCCTTCGGTGAGCCCATGGATGCGTCGTTCCAGATGCGTGTTCTGCGCGCCGCGCTCGATCTTCTCAAGGAACCCGGCGGGCCTGTCCTGGCTGACTATCCTGGCCTGGTTTCGGACTACGACAGGGACCTTGGCTGGTCGTGCCGCTCCCCGAAGCTGCAATCCGATGCCGAGCGAACCGATCCTGCGACATTGCTGGCCCGCATCAGGGCGGAGGACCCTGCCATCCGGTCTCTCTACACCAGGGCGGCGGCAAGCCGCGGACGCTCAAGCGTCGGTGCCAGCGGTGTGGCGCTTGATGATCTCGCTCCCTTCCTGTCGGGTTTCCTCGGTAAGGATCCACCGGCCAATCCGGTCAGGAGCCTCTCCCTTCCACAAGCGTTCCGTTTCGCCCTTGACGACCTGATGGCCTACTACACCGAGGCCAAGAGCTTCGAGGGGGAACTCACGACGAGCACGGATCTGGGCAGATGGTTTTGGGACGAAACGGCGGCGGGGCGCCTCCTGATCGAACTCGAATACGCCTGCCGCAGCAGCTCGAACAGGACTTTGCGCTGGATGTCGGAGATCGGAATTCTCGTTCCGTTCTACCCGGAGTAGAACCGGCAGCCACACTGCGGTCGCCTTGCCGTACGGGCACCCCTTCTCGCACCGTGAGCGGCAGAACCAGGTGTGGGACGAGGGTGCACGTGCACCCCGTCCCACACAGGTCGAACTACTTCAGGACGTTCGTCCACACCTGGTCGTAGAGCCTCACGACATCGTCCTCGCAGGCAGGTACGAACTCGGGATCCGGCGTTCCTTCCGGGGCGTTGAGTTCCGGTGCCGTGGCGAGTTCGGGATCGAAGTACTGCGCAGCGCCCATGATGCCGCCATTCACCCCCACATAGTTAGATTCGAGGGCGATATTCTCGGGCACCATCATGAAGTCCATGAAGATCATGGCATTCTCGACGTTTTCGGCACCCTTGGGCACGGCAAGATTGTCCATCCACCCGGTATAGCCTTCCCGGGGGTGTGCAAACGCCACTGAGGGCTTTTCAGCGCGGGTACGGATGGCGTATCCGTCCCAGTTCATCGTCGCATCAACCTCTCCCGAGACGATCAGTTCCTTCGGGTCCATGGAGTAGGAACGCACCCACTCCTTTTGCTGGAGGAGCAGTTCCTGAACCTGGCGCATCTCGTCCGAGTTTGAATTGCAGCGCGGGAATCCGAGATAGCGCAAGGCCATGTTGATGACCTCCACGGAGTCCTGGAACATGTTGATGCGGCCCTTGAGCACGTCCGGTGGATCGAAGAGGACGGCCAGTGTGTGGATGTCGCCGTCATAGACATCCGTATTCACGTTGAAGCTCGTGGTGCCCCACATCCAGGGAATGGAGTAGTGACGGCCCGGATCCCAGTAGACATCGACCCAGCGTGGTTCAACGTTCTTGAAGTTGGCAAGCTGGTTGGGCTCGACACGCAGAAGCAGGTCTTCCTTGATCAGGATCTCGACGAGATAGTCGCCCGGCACGATGATGTCGTAGCCCGTCGCTCCGGCCATCATCTTGGCGAGCAGGTCTTCGTTGCT
>JAJEBJ010000161.1 GCA_022822575.1 Alphaproteobacteria bacterium
GTACGCGGCCTGGGGAGAGCGTGCCGCCAACGGCGATGTGGATGTGCAGTACTACATGGCCCGGCTCCATGAATCGGGTCTCCTCGGCGCCGTCGACATCGCCAGCGCCATCGGCTGGTACGGCAAAGCGGCAGACCGCAATCTGCCCGTGGCGCTGGTCGCTCTCTCCCATCATATGCTGGAGGCGGAACCACCGGAAACGGCTGCGGCCGTCGACCTTCTCACGCGCGCCGCCAACCTTGACTTTGCGCGCGCCCAGCAAAGCCTCGCAAGCCTCTACGAGCGGGGCGTTCACGGCGCCCCACAACCCAATCTCGCCATCCACTGGTACCGTCTCGCCGCTGGCCAGGGCCTGCCGGAGGCACAGTACAGCCTTGCTCGCCTCTCGGCCGCCGACACCGGCAACAGCGCCAGCCTCGAACAGGCCCTTGCCTGGTATCACCAGGCGTCCGCGGCCGGACTCGCTGAAGCCGACAACAACCTTGCCCACATGTATGAACAGGGACTTGGCGTTGCGCGTGATCCGGAACGGGCCGTCGCCCTCTATCGCCGGGCAGCCGGCAAGGGGCTGGCCGTGGCCCAGAACAATCTCGGCATCATGCTTCAGTACGGCCGTGGCACACCGGTTGACCTGGAGGGCGCCGCCGCCGCCTATGGCGCCGCGGCGCGGGCCGGACACGCCTTTGGCCAGATCAGCTTTGCCACCTGTCTTGCCAACGGAACCGGCGTCGACAGGAACCCGGTCGAGGCCTACGCCTGGCTGGTGGCTGCGGCCCGTGGCCATGACAGGCACGCCCGCAAGGTGGCGCGGGAATTCATGAAGAGCCTGACGAGCGTCCTGGATTCCGCGGACCGTCGACGCGCCACGCTGCGCGCCGACAGCCTGACGGAAGCGCCGGGCGAAGAGAGACACATTCGTCTTCCCTTTCCCACGGCGCTGGGCGCCCCGGTGGTCGCGGCCCAGCGTTATCTCGTGTTGCTCGGCTACCTCGACGGAGCGGTCGACAACATTGCCGGTCCCCTGACGAGGGAATCCGTCAAGACGTTTCAGAAACGCAACGGGCTCGAGGCCGACGGGATGATCAGCAACGAACTCGTGACCATGCTTGAGAATGCGGCCATGATCCTGCTCCAGCCGAATACCGGGAGAATTCACCGTGCCACGTATTGAACTCAGCTACCTGTCCGGCGCCGACGTCCGCGCCCTGGAAATGACGCCGGACGAGATCCTCGGCGCCATCGAGGACAGCCTGGCCGCGCAGGGGCGCGGCGAAACCGTCATCGAGCCGCGCATGCATCTCGTGGCGGACGAGGCCTTCCGCGGCCACTTCAACGTGTTGCGCGGCTACATCGCGCCCATCGGCATTGCCGGTGTCAAGGTGGTGGGAGACTACATTGACAACTACCGCAAGGGACTGCCCTCGGAAATGGCCCTCGTCAACCTGTTCGACGCCAGGACCGGCATGCCGCGGGCACTCGTCGACGGCACCGCGATTACGGACATGCGGACCGGCGCCCTGACAGCGCTCGGCGCCAAGTACCTTGCCCGCTCAAACCCGCGCAGGCTGGGCCACATCGGCGCCAGGGGGAGTTCCTACTGGAACGTCCGTCTGCTCGACCACCTGTTCGACTTCGCGGAGATTCGCGTGCACTCGCGGCGGCCGGAGAGTCGCGAGGCCTTCGGCGAGCGCCTGACGCGGGATCTCGGCAAACCCGTCGTCGTCACCGACGACTGGAAGAGCTGCCTCGAAGGCGCCGACATCCTGGTGGAAGCCTCCCGGCTCGACAGACCGCAACCGCTCCTGAAGACAGCATGGGTAGAGCCGGGAGCGTTGGTCATCCCCTACGGCACCATCAGCGCCGTCGAGGACGACCTTGCCGACGTCATGGACAAGATTGTCGTCGACCACTGGCAGCAGTGCCTGGTTGGCCCCTTCGGCTGTCTGCGCCGCCACGTCGACTCAGGCCGCATCACCGCCGACACCATTCACGGCGAGATCGGCGCCATCTGCGCGGGTCTCACCGGCGGCCGGAAGAGCGACGACGAGAGAATACTCTTCTGGCACCGCGGTCTTTCGACATCTGACATCGCACTCGCCTGGGCCATGCTCGCCAAGGCCGAAAAACTGGGAGTGGGAACCGCCCTGCCCTACGCCTGACCGGCACGCCTCCCATGAAGGTTCATCATGTCCGGAGCGGCGCGGACCGTTTCAGCGCTTTCTTGCGATGGTGAGGCCGTCTCCCGTGGGCACCATGGCCATGTCGACCCGATCGTCGGCGCCGACCTTCTCGTTGATGGCGCGAATGGCGCAGGTGTCCGCCGACTGGTCACTGTCGTCGATCACGGCGCCACCCCACAGGACATTGTCGATGAGGATCAGCCCCCCCTGGCGAACGAGGACGAGGGCGCGCTCGTAATAGGTGTCGTAGTTCTCCTTGTCGGCGTCGATGAAGGCGATGTCGAACGACCCTGCGCGGCCTTCCGCAACAAGTCCATCGAGACTCTCCGCGGCCGGCGCCAGACGCAGGTCGATGCGTTCGGCCACTCCCGCCTCGGCCCAGTAGCGGCGGGCGATCGCTGTCCATTCCTCGCTGACATCAAGAGCGACAAGCGAGCCGCCCTCTCCCAGGGCCCGTGCGACACACAGACTGCTGTAACCCGTGAAGACGCCGACCTCCAGTGCGTTTCGGGCTCCGATCAGGCGCGTCAGGAGGGCCATGAATTGTCCCTGGTCCGGCGCGACCTGCATCATGCTCCAGCCTGTCTGCAGGGTCTCCTCGCGCAGTCGGCGCAGGATGTCATCGTCACGTACGGTGGTCCGCACCATGTAGTCGTAGAGATCGCTGGCGAGGCCTGCCGTCTTGCGAGTCATTCCGTGTGTTCCCCTTCACCGTTGTCATTCTCGAGGTGGGCGATGTTGCCGTCGTCGGACAGCAGGATAGCGATCGGGCGCGTCTGCCGGAACTGGGCAAAGATGATGAGGGCCATGACCGTGATCGGCACGCTGAGGAACATGCCGATGACACCCCACAAGCTGCCCCACAGGGCCAGTGACAGAAGGATCACGAGCGGACTGAGCTTGAGCGTGCGCCCCATCATCCGGGGTTCGATGACATTGCCCGTGACGATCTGCGTGGCGCCCAGCAGGGCCGCCACGATGAGGAAAGGCGCCAGGGGCTCTGAGAACTGCGCCAGGGTCAAGAGGGCCGGAAACACGAACCCGAGAATTGAACCGATGGTCGGAATGAAATTCAGGAAGAAGATCAGCACTGCCCAGAACTCTGCGAGATCCAGCCCGACGGCTTTCATGACGACCCACGAGACGGCGCCCGTCACGACCGACAGCAGGGTCTTGACCCACAGGTAGGTGCGGATATCGGAATTGATCCTGGAGATGACGTGGCGCACGTGGGCAATTCTGCCGGCGTTGCCGCCGAGCAGGGCGTCGAGCTTGGAGGCAGCGTGTCCCTGCTCCACCAGCAGGAAGGCGAGATAGACGAGGACGATGCCGACATTGCCGACAAAGGTCGCCATGCCGGACGCAAGGGAGGTCACGAGGCCGGCAAGATCGACCCGGTTGCGGATTTCGCCGATGGTCGGCAATTCGGCGATGCCGAAGAAGGCAGCTGCATTGCCGAAGTGCTGCACGAGATTGGCCTGATAGAGGGGTGCGGCGTCCACCACGGCGTTGACATTGGCGAGGGTGAGATCGACCAGCACGGCGACGAGGGCGATCACCGTGGCAACGGCGAAAATGAGAGTGAGCCACCCGGGACAGGGTCGCACGCGGGCGTAGAACTGTCGCAACGTGGCGATGAGGTACCACAGGACGACAGCGACGACGAAGGGAAGGATAAGCGCGCGGCCCTCCACCACGAGCCACAGCGAGAATCCCGTGACCGCAGCCCAGAGTACAATGGCCGGGAGCCCCATGGTCACGCCACCTCTCCTCCCTCGACCGCCACAAGACCACTCAAGGGCAACATTCACCATCAACTGCGCCGCTTGC
>JAJEBJ010000165.1 GCA_022822575.1 Alphaproteobacteria bacterium
CGAAACATGACCCGGGAACCGCTGTTCGATACGGTCTGCCTGATCGGCGTGGGCCTGATCGGCTCCTCGCTCGCACGGGTCATCCGCCGCAAGGGGATTGCCAGCCGGATCGTCGCCTGTGCGCGCCGTGATTCAACCCTGGAGACGGTCAGGACACTGGGCCTGGCCGACAAGGTGACGAAGGACCATGCCGAGGCGGCCCGCGGCGCCGATCTGGTGGTCATCTCCACACCGATCGGCACCAACGGCATGATCGCCCGGGCCATCGCACCTGTCCTGACCCCGGGTCAGATCGTGACCGATGTGGGGTCCGTCAAGCAGGCCGTCATCCGCGACGTGGCGCCCGCCATCCCGGAGGGCGTTCACTTCGTTCCCGGCCATCCTCTTGCCGGAACGGAGGAGTCGGATCCGGAAAGCGGCTTCGACACCCTGTTCGAGGGCCGCTGGTGCGTGCTGACGCCCCCTTCAGGCACAGACCCCGAAGCCATCGAAAAGGTCTGCGAACTGTGGCGCCAGGCCGGTTCCTTGATCGACATCATCGACGCCGATCACCACGACTGGGTCATGGCGCTGACGTCCCATCTGCCGACACTGATCGCCTTCAACATCGTCGGTACCGTCGCCGACATGGAGAACCACACGAGGCAGGAGGTGATCAAGTATTCTGCGAGCGGATTCAGGGACTTCACGAGGATCGCGGCCCAGGATCCCGTGATGTGGCGTGATGTCTACCTCAACAACCGCGAAGCCGTTCTCGAAATGCTCCAGCGTTTCAACGAAGACCTCTCCAGGCTCCAGCGTGCCATTCGCTGGGGCGAGGGCGAGGAACTCGAGGATCTCTTCCGCAGAAGCCGGGACATCCGCCGCGGCATCATTGACGCAGGCCAGGCCTGATCGTCACCCCTTGCAGGACAGGCCGTGCAAGGGGTGACGACAAGGGATCGTTACAGACCCACCCTTCCGATCCATGCATTCGAAGACCAGGTCTGCGAAGCGCCGGCACTGTCAAGTGCTTCGAGGATCGACAGGTCGACGCCCTCCTCCGATGAGGCAAACGAGTCGATGACGCCAGCCTCCATGTAGACCTCACCGAAGAGCTCCCAGGTGGCCGCAAGGTAGCCGGGCGCACAGTCAGGCTCGCCATCGAACAGCATGTCGCCCCAACCGCTCGGTTCCGCGGGCGGTTCCGGTGCCCCCTCTGGCAGGCTCTGGCAGACAGGCTTGCCTTCGCCGACACCGAACGCGCCAAGATTCTGATCAAGATTCAGCATGATAGCGCCATACTGCGTCTCGCGGACATCGGCAACGGGCCAGTCGAGGCCCTGGGCAACCAGATCGTTCCCTTCTTCGGGATTGGCCTTCCACCAGTCCACGGCTTCAAACCATGCCCTCAGCAATTCCGTGGCAACATCGGGATTGTCCGCCAGCCAGTTCTCGTTGCAGGCGATGGACTCGGAGATGAGACCGCGTTCCCATGTCCGGTCCGTCAGGCTGGTCTTGAGAACGCGCGAGCCGGCACGATCGGCCGACTGCGACGAAAACGGCTTGTAGTTGACGTCGATGTCCAGCTGACCGCTCGTGAACGCAGCAGCACTGTCCTGGGGAAGCATGATCTTGTGATCAAGGGCGTCGAAGGCAATGCCCGCCTTCTTCAGCGTGAGCAGCATCCACATGTGATTGAGGAAGGCGAAATCGGCGCCGTAGCTCTTTCCCGGAAAATCGTCGACGGATTCAATGGACTCATCGACAATCATCTCATCGAGTCCGTACGACATCGCCGGTATGGCGACGACCTTGACGGGAACGCCCGAGGCGCGGGCCACCACGACTGAATCGAGGGTATTCAGCATGCACTGGACCGTTCCCGTCGTCAGTGCCGCGTTCTTCGCGGTGATGTCCTCGATGATCCGGATGTTGAGATCGATGTCGCGGGCAAGGCCCCTTTCCTGAACGATGTACCAGGGTGCATAGGGTGAGAACGATATGATCGCTATATCCACCTCTTCGGCCGCACGGGCCTGTTGCGGGGCAACGCCGTGAATGCCGGCGACAGCGACTGCCAGCAGCAGCGTCCCCACGAGACGTGACATTTTCATGGATATCATGATGCCTCCTCGGTTTGTCGGTTGTCTGGAATTATGAGACCTCGTTCGAGGCGCGCAATGATGTCGTCGAGCTGTTGAAGGGTCCGGTAGGTCAGTGTCAGCCTTCCTGTCTCGCCCTTCGGGCTGATCGCGACCTTCAGGCCTGTTGCCTCGCCAAGCCGTCGTTCGAGTGCCCGGATGTCGGGATCGACGTGTCTCGTCCGTCCGGTCCGACCCGTGTGTTGATCCTGGCTGCGCACCAGGGCCTCGGTCTGGCGCACCGACAGATGCTCCTTCAGAATGCGCACGGCCAGCGCCTCCGGCTGCCGGGCTCCCAGCAGGGCACGGCCATGGCCTGCACTGAGTCGTCCTTCATTGATCAGCTTGCGCACCGCTTCGGGAAGCTGGAGGAGGCGCAGCGTGTTGGCGACATGGACCCTGCCCTTGCCGACAAGGGCCGCAATCTCCTCCTGGGTCAGGGCGAATTCCTCGTTGAGACGACGGTAGCCTGCCGCTTCCTCCACGGGACCGAGATCCTCGCGCTGCAGGTTTTCGACCAGTCCGTGTTCCAGGGCCTCGCGGTCGCTCATCTCCTTGATGACAACCGGAACATCGTGGAGCTTCGCCCGCTGCGCCGCCCGCCAGCGTCGCTCACCGGCGACAATCTCCATCATGCCGTCGGCAGCGGGCCTGACGATGATGGGCTGCATCATGCCGCTGTCCGCGAGAGAGCGGGCCAGGCCGTCGATGTCCTGATCGTCGAAACGGGTGCGTGGCTGAAAGCGGCCGGGCCTCAGTTCCGCGATGGAAACGGTGCGCATACCGGAGACAGCTGTCCTTGCCGGTGTTCCGATGAGCGCGTCGAGGCCGCGCCCGAGGCTTCTTGATCTCGTCATGCGGCACCCTCTGATTGCGTGGCATGGCGGCGCAGGAATTCACGTGCCAGGCGCACGTAGGCGCGTGCGCCCGCACAGTCAACATCGTACAAAATCACAGGCATACCGTGTGATGGCGCCTCACTGACCCTGACATTGCGCGGAATGAGCGTGTGGTAGACGACATCCCCCATGACGCGGCGCACATCCCGTTCCACCTCGCGGGACAGGCGGTTCCGGCGATCGAACATCGTGAGCACGATCCCGCCTATGTGGAGTCCCGGGTTATGGGTACCCGAAACCCTCTCGATGGTGTCGAGCAGAAGCGAGAGACCCTCCAGGGCAAAGAACTCGCACTGCATGGGCACCAGGACCTCGTCGGCGGCAACCAGGGCGTTGATCGTCATCAGGTTGAGCGACGGCGGACAGTCGACAAGCACAAGTTCATGTCCGGCGGCCACCTCCGACAACGCCCTTGCGAGAACATTCTGGCGGTCGGGAACATCAACCAGTTCAACCTCTGCACCGGAAAGATCGGCAGTCGCCGGAATGATGGTGAGGCCCGGTATCATGGTCGGCGCCGGGGTCACGCGCTCCCCGTTCAGCAGGTCGTATGTCGTTGCGGTTCTGGCCGCCTGCTCGACACCCAGACCCGTGCTGGCATTTCCCTGGGCATCGGCATCGACGACGAGGACCTTGTGTCCCGTGGCGGCAAAGGCGGTTGCAAGGTTGATGACGGTGGTCGTCTTGCCCACCCCACCCTTCTGGTTGGCGACGGCCACCACCAGGGGCCGTGCAACGCGGTCACGGTCGAGAGTCATGGTGTATCCTGTTGATGACCAGAACGCTGGATCGCGCATCCGAAAGACTGGGGTGGCGCGAGAACCACATGTGCCAGTGACGGGCGGCGGACTTCAGTTCGTCGTCCACGGACCTTCCCTTGGGGAAAATGGCAACGGAGCCCTCACCCAGAAAGGAGGCCGTGATGGGGAGGAGAACATCGAGGGGAGCCAGGGCACGGGCCGTCACGACATCTGCCTGTCCGCGTGGAAGATCCTCGATGCGCATGCCGTGAATACCGACATCGACATCACAGACATTGGCCGCGGCATGAAGAAACGCCACCTTGCTCTCATCCCGCTCCACCATCTCGACGCCGGCGACTCCCATGATGGCCAGAATCAGGCCGGGCAGACCGGCGCCGGATCCGAGATCCACGAGGCGCCGGCACGTCGGCGGAACGTAGCGGGTGATCTGTCCGCAATCGAGTACATGCCGCGCCCATATCTCATCAACCGTACCGGGGCCGATGAGCTTGAGTCGCGGTTGCCATTCCCCGAGAACGGCAACGTAGGCGGCGAGGCGCTCGGATGTTTCCGGCGAGGCGCCAAGCAGCCGGCACACTTCGTCGCGGGTCATGCCGCACTCCGCCTGACATGGCGAAGCAGGGCCTGCAGGGCAGCAGGTGTCACTCCTGGAAGCCGTGCCGCCTGTCCAAGCGTGGCCGGACGGGTGGCTGACATCGTCTCGCGCATTTCCGCAGACAGTCCGCCAATTCGGGCGTAATCGAGGCCGGCCGGAAGCGTGAGGGCCTCGTCACGCCGGAAGGCGGCAATGTCCGCCTCCATGCGCCCCAGATAACCCTTGTAGCGACCGGCAATTCTCACCTGGTCCATGGCGTGATCCGGCCAGAACGCTATCTCCGGCCACAGGGCCAGCAGCCGCTGATCGCCCTCGGCTGCCGACGCCGCGAGGTCGAACAGGCTTCGCCGACGACCGTCCCGATTGACGTCGAACCCTGCCGCGCGCGCCTCGTCCGGACTGACCTGCAGTTCCGACGCCCGCATCATGGCCGCCCCGACTTCGTGGCGGCGTCGCGAAAAGGCGCGCCATCGGGCCTCGCCGACACACCCGGCCTCGCGGCCTTTCGCCGTAAGGCGCAGATCGGCATTGTCGGCCCTCAGGACGAGACGGTACTCGGCCCGGCTCGTGAACATGCGGTAGGGTTCAGTGGCTCCCCTTGTGACCAGATCATCGATCATGACGCCGAGATAGGCTTCTGTCCGGTCAAACCGTACGCCAGGAAGACCTCCAGCGAAGCGCGACGCGTTGATCCCGGCGACCAGTCCCTGGCCCGCCGCCTCCTCGTATCCCGTGGTGCCATTGATCTGGCCCGCCAGGAACAGACCCGGAATCCGAGGTGCCTGCAGCGTGTGATCGAGCTGGCGCGGATCGACGTAGTCGTACTCGATGGCGTAGCCGTGACGCAGGATTCGTGCTCCGCCCAGACCCGGTATCGTGACGATGAAGGCCTCCTGGACGTCGCGCGGCAATGACGTGGAAATGCCGTTCGGGTAGACCGTCGTGGTCTGCAGACCCTCGGGTTCCAGAAAGATCCGGTGGCTTTCCCGGTCGCCGAACCGCACCACCTTGTCCTCGATGGACGGGCAGTAGCGGGGACCGGTACCGTCGATTCGGCCGGAGTAGACGGGTGCACGGTCAAGATTGGCGCGAATGACGTCGTGCGTGGCCTTCGTGGTCGCCGTCACATGACAGGGAACCTGCGGCACCGTGATGGCGTCCGTCAGCCACGAGAACGGTTGCGGAGGATCGTCTCCGGGTTGGACCTCCAGGGCGGCATGGTCGATCGTCCGTGCGTCAATCCGTGGCGGCGTCCCCGTCTTCAACCGTCCAAGGGAAAAACGGTGCCGCTCGAGCGTCGCGGCGAGCGCCACGGTGGCGTCCTCATCGATCCGTCCCGCCGGCCAGCGCTCGTCACCGACGTGAATCATCCCGCGCAGGAAGGTTCCGGTGGTGAGAATCACGGCGCGACCACGACAGACCCTGCCGTCGGCAAGCCTGACGCCGGCAATCCCTCCGGCCGGGTCTACGACCAGGTCCGACGCCTCGCCTTCTAGAACGTCAAGTCGTTGTTGTTCCTGAATAATTTCCCTGACTGCCTGAGCATAGAGCAACCGGTCGGCCTGGGCTCTGGGACCCCGGACGGCGGGCCCCTTGCTGGCATTGAGAAGACGGAACTGGATGCCGGAGCGATCGATGGCGAGCCCCATGACTCCGTCCAGGGCGTCAATCTCACGCACCAGGTGCCCCTTGCCGAGGCCGCCGATGGCGGGATTGCACGACATGGCGCCAATGGTCTCAAGGCGCAGGGTCACAAGAAGCGTCGCTGCGCCACACCGCGCCGCTGCCGCAGCCGCCTCGGTGCCGGCATGTCCGCCACCGATGACGATGACATCATGGGAAAAATCGTGCGTCATGTCTGGAATGTAGTGTCGGCACACCGGCGGGTCAAAGCGTTGTTTCACGTGAAACACTCACTTTCCGATACAGAACTCCGAGAAGATCACGTCGAGAAGGTCCTCGACATCCACCCTCCCGGTGAGCCGCCCCAGTGCCGTCGCCGCCAGGCGCAGGTCCTCGGCTGCCAGCGTAACGTCGCCTGCTTCCAGGTCCCGGTAGCGCGCAAGGGCGTCGGCGACCTGGAGAAGCGCAGCCCTGTGCCGGGCGCGCGATGGAGACAGGCCCGCTCCCTGCCAGGCCCGCCGGAAGTGCTGCGCCATGGCATCGATGAGACGATCGATCCCCTCCCCGGTCTTCGCGGACAGGCCCGGGATGTCCGGCGGAGGGAGGGCGAGGTCGGCCTTTCCAGCCACGACAAGCGCATTCTCGCCGCAGTGGGTCGCGATGCGGGGCCAGGTCTTCTCCCAACGGCTGGCATCGGCAACAAGCAGTGTCAGGTCAGCCGTTTCCGCTCTCGTCAACGCCCGGCGGATCCCCTCTCCTTCGACGCCTCGCGGAACCTCCCGCAACCCTGCGGTGTCGACAAGGGATACGGCAAAGCCGGCAATGTCCATGGTCACCTCGACGGTATCGCGTGTCGTCCCCTCCTCCGCGGAGACAATGGCGGCGTCACTTCCGGCAAGTGCGTTGAGAAGACTCGACTTGCCGACATTGGGCGCCCCGAGAATGACGACACTCAAACCCTCGCGCAGCCGTTCGCCGCGGCGCCCGTCATCAAGATGAGCACGCACCTCCTCTTCCAGGGCCGTCACCGCTGCCGTGTTGTCGTCGAGGAGCCCCGACGGCAACTCCTCGTCGGGAAAGTCGATCACGGCCTCGAGGCGCGCCATGGCGTCGACGAGGCGCTGTCGCCACCCGTCATAGACTTCAGAGTGCAACCCCTGGAGCTGGTCGAGAGCCTGGTGGCGCTGGCGTGACGTGTCTGCAGCGACGAGATCCGCCACTGCTTCCGCTTCCACGAGGTCAATCTTGCCGTTCAGCACGGCCCGCCTGGTGAACTCCCCCGGTTCCGCGGGACGCACGCCGGGCACGGACGCCAGGGCATCGAGCACACCGTGCACCACTGCGCGTCCGCCATGGACATGGAATTCCGCCACATCCTCTCCGGTGACGGTGGCAGGCGCCGGAAACCACAGTATCAGGGCCTGATCGATCGATTCTCCCGACCGACCGTCCTGAAGGCGGCGCAGGACAGCCTGCCGGGCGGCGGGCGGATCCTTGCCCGTGAGCTGCTTCACTGTCTCTCCGGCAGCCGGGCCCGAGACCCGGATCACGGCGATGGCAGCCCGACCGGGTGCCGTAGCCAGCGCAAAAATGGTCAATGTTTGGGACTTGTATCGTTGACTGAACGGCTCACGCCGCCAGTCTCCGATCCGTTTCACGGATCATCGGAGTGCCTGACGGCAACGCTCCCTCCCCGTGCAGACGCGCCTGTCCCCGACGCCTGATGTTGCGGGCCGCGTTCAGGTCCGCATGATCCGCATGGCCACAAGCCACGCATGTGAAGACCGCCTGCGACGGGCGCGAGGCGGCGTCTGCCGTGCCGCACTCCGCACACGTCCGGCTGGTCTGCGCCGGGTTCACCGCGATGAGGCGCGGAGCCTTGTAGCCGAGCATCACCCGCAGGTCGCT
>JAJEBJ010000255.1 GCA_022822575.1 Alphaproteobacteria bacterium
GGCTCTTGTAGGCCTCGACGGCGGCATCAGGCGCGATGTCCTCAAGGCTGGTGCGCACGACATAGACCCCGTCGAAGCGGGCCTCCCGGTCGATCTTCTCCCGACGCCGGCTCCAGGTGAGGGAGGTGTCGGTGATGGCGATGGCGAAGTGCTTCTCGACCTTGCGGCGGTTGGCCTCGCGGCCGACCCGGCGGCCGATCCACGCGGCTCCTTTGAGGGTTCCGGCGCGGACCGGACCGATGCGACGATCGCCTCCAGCGCCTCCTCGGTGGCCTCCAGCAGGTCCTCGTGCTTGCGACCGCGTTCCTCCCGCAGGCGCGGGCTGAGGCTAAACGACCTCGAGGTAGCGTTCCCGCTCACCGGCGCTGACATGGCGGCGCAGCCTCGCGTCCTCGTGGAACCGCGTCGCCACGAAATGATCGATGAAGGTGTTGCCAAAGAGGGCGCGTGCCGCCTGGCTCGCATCGAGGCGTTCCGCAGCCTCTGCGAGGCTGCGTGCAAGACGCGGGACGCCAGGTGGTGTGTCATCGGGCCCTCCGCCCGTAATGGGCGCCGGCAGGTCCATGTCCTTGTCAATGCCGTGAAGCGCCGCGCCAAGAGTCGCCGCAATGGCAAGGTAGGGGTTGGTGTCGGCGCCCGGAAGGCGGAATTCGATGCGCGCCTGATCTTCCGGTGCGGGAACGGCCCGCACCGCCGCGGCATAGTTTTCGACAGCCCAGGTTGCCGTCTTCGGCGCCCAGTTTCCCGGCGCCAGGCGGCGATAGGCATTGACGGTGTGGGCCACCATGGCGGTGAGGTCACCGGTGAGTCCCACCACGCCGGCGACAGCCTGGCGCATGGTCGTGCTCATGGCATCCGTCGCCTCGGCGTCGTGGAACAGGGGCCGGCCGCTGGCACCGTCGGCAAGCGAGAGGTGAACATGGCCTGAGAGTCCGGGATGGGAGGCGCCGAGCTGGGCCATGAAACTCGCTGTCATGCCCTGGCGCCGTGCATGGGCCTTGGTCAAGGTCTTGAAGATGACGGCATCGTCAGCGGCCTTCAGGGGATCGCCTGCTTCGAGAGTCGCCTCGAAACAGCCGGGCCCGAGTTCGAGACCGAGGCTGAAGAGATCGATGTCCGCCTCGCAGACCAGTCCTTCAAGGGATGTCACGTAATCGCTGTAGATGGCGGCCGACTGGCTGCCCCAGCAACGGTTGTCGGCTGCGAAGAGTCCGATCCGGTCGCCGAACCCGTTCGTGCGCAGGGATTCCGCCGTCTCCGTCAGCACGTGGAACTCGAATTCCATGGCGGCGTGGACGGCGTACCCCGCATCCGCCGCGCGGGCGATCTGGGCGGCGAGCACCTGACGCGGGCTCAAGGCGCGCGACGGGCCGTCATAGTCGGCGAAAACGATGAACGAATCCTTCTCGAACGGCCAACTCCGCACGCTCGTCCAGTCGAGGACGACAGGCTCGCCCACGAACGGTGGCGAACCGGTCACCTCTTCGGCGGTATCCCACTTGTGGAGTACGTTGACGAAGGTCCCGGATACAGCAAAGGTCGTCGCAATATCGTCAAGCCTGAGGCGGCGGCCCCGCAGGCTGCCATCGAGATCGGGAATGACGACATGGCCAATACGCTTGCCCGCCTCGCGCAGCCGCGAAAGGGCGTCGTTTACTGACGGCAAACGTTCAGGACTCGAGGGCACGGGCATGGTGCTCGAAATGACTGGCGAGAAAGCTCTGGATGAACCAGTAGCTGTGGTCATAGCCCTCGCGCATGTTGAGCGTCAGCGGCTGTCCGGCGTCCTTGCAGACGGCGGCCAGCGCATCGGGAAGCAGGTTGGGAAGGAATTCGTCCTCGGTCCCCTGGTCGGCGAGGATCGGCGTCGTGCGGTGACCGGAGCGGATCAGGTCGACGACATCGTAGCGCCGCCAGGCCTCCTGGTCATCGCCGAGATAACGCTGCAATGCATCGATTCCCATCTGGCAGCCCATGAGGGAATTCATCGGCGCCAGTGCCGAAACCGAACGGAACATGCCGGGATTCTTGAGGGCGAGGGACAGCGCTCCGTGGCCGCCCATGGAATGCCCGAAGATGCTCATCCTCTGCGGATCGCCGGGAAAGGCATCGGCAATGACACCGGGAAGCTCGCGGATGATGTAGCTCTCCATGCGATAGTGCCGGGACCAGGGTTCGACGGTCGCATCAAGGTAGAATCCCGCCCCCGTTCCGAAGGCCCAGTCGTCGTCTTCGCCGTCGATGCCGGTGTTGCGCGGGCTGGTATCAGGGGCGACCACGAGAAACCCGGCGTCCGCTGCCAGGCGCTGGGCGCCGGCCTTGATGGTGAAATTCTCTTCCGTGCAAGTCAGGCCCGACAGCCACAGGAGGATCGGCACCCTTTCCTGCGACGCTGCCGGAGGCGTGAACACGGACAATCCCATGGGAAGGCCGATTTCACGTGAGGCGTGCCGGTAGAACCCCTGCGTGCCACCGTGACACCGGCTGAGCGAGACGGTTTCCACCATGGTTCAGTAGATCACGACGCTGCGGATCGACTCGCCTTCGTGCATCAGGTGGAAGGCGTCGTTGATACCCTCGAGCGGCATGGTGTGGGTGATCATGTCGTCGATATTGATCTTCCCGTCCATGTACCAGTCGACAATCCTCGGCACGTCCGTGCGTCCCTTGGCGCCGCCGAAGGCCGTTCCTCGCCAGACCCGGCCGGTCACCAGCTGGAATGGACGGGTGGAGATTTCGGCCCCGGCGGGCGCCACACCGATGATGATGGATTCGCCCCACCCCTTGTGGGCGCATTCCAGTGCCTGACGCATGGTAGCGACATTGCCGATGCACTCGAAACTGTAGTCGGCGCCACCCTTGGTCAGGTCGACGAGCCAGGGAACGAGATCACCCTCGACCTCCTTCGGGTTGACGAAGTGGGTCATGCCGAATTTCTGACCGAGCTCTTCGCGTGCCGGATTGATGTCAACGCCGACGATCATGTTGGCGCCGACGAGACGCAGGCCCTGGATGACGTTGAGGCCGATGCCGCCGAGACCGAACACCACGCAGTTGCTGCCCGGCTCCACCTTGGCGGTGTTGATGACGGCGCCGATGCCTGTGGTCACGCCGCAGCCGATGTAGCAGATCTTGTCGAAGGGGGCGTCCTCGCGAACCTTGGCGAGAGCGATCTCGGGAACCACCGTGTAATTCGAGAACGTCGAGGTGCCCATGTAGTGGAAGAGCTTCTCCCCGCCGATCGAGAACCGGCTGGTACCATCCGGCATGACGCCCTGCCCCTGGGTCACCCTGATGGCCTGGCAGAGGTTCGTCTTGCCCGATGTGCAATACTCGCACTGCCTGCATTCCGGCGTGTAGAGCGGGATGACATGGTCACCCTTTCTGAGGCCCGAGACACCCGGGCCGACATCAACCACTACACCGGCTCCCTCGTGACCGAGTATGGCCGGAAAGACTCCTTCGGGATCGTCGCCCGACAGTGTGAAGGCGTCGGTATGGCAGATGCCGGTTGCCTTGATCTCGACAAGAACCTCGCCTGCACGGGGCCCTTCGAGATCCACTTCCTCGATGGTGAGCGGCGCACCCGCCTGGTAGGCAACAGCAGCGCGGGTTTTCATGGCAACCTCCCGGTCTCGTTGAACAGGGTCATGGTGGCGGCGCGCCGGGGACAATTCAAGACGTGGATTCCCCCTGTTCGGCGAGTACGCCCGGCAGGTCCGCCACGCTGTCGATGACAACATCGAACCAGGGCGCGAGCTGGTCCCGGGTGGCGCTTCCGGTCAACACGCCAATGGCGGCGCCGAAGCCCGCGGCCCGGGCCATTCCGGCATCGGCTGCGGCATCGCCGATCATTGCCACTTCACGGGGATCCAGTCCGGTGTGTCGGCAGAAAGCCTCGCCCATGCCGGGGCCGGGCTTGCCGCCAAATCCGCCGTCGGCGCCGCACACGAAGGCGAGGTGATCACGGATTCCCAGTTGCTGCGCGGCCAGTTCCGCCAGTTCCGTGTCATCGTTCGTGGCGATGCCGAGGTAGTAGCCGGCTGTGGCGAGTTGGTGGAAGAGGGCGGGCATGTCCGCCGTCGCGACCAGACCGTCCAGCGAGGTCTCGCGGAAGACTTCGAAGAGCAGGCCTTCCATGTCGGCAGGCGCCGTCTCTGCGAGGATGGCATCCCAGCACCGGGCGATGTCCTGATTGGTGCCGCTGGCCAGCATGGAATCGACTTCGAAGACGCCCCGGGATCGGTCGTATCCGGCTTCACGGAGCAGGTGATCGGCGACGTCAGGTTGCCCGGCCGCCTTGGCGACGCGCGAGGCCGCTTCGCAGAACGCCGGAATCCAGGTCTCGTTGAAGGCGACGAGGGTCCCGTCCTTGTCGAAGAGCAGACCCCTGATGGCGCGTTTCCCGCCCGTCATGATGCCGCCAGCCGCTGGCGACGCCAGGCAATCTCGCGATACCACGGCGTCCCGTCCCGGGCACGCTGGCGGCGCACCAGGCACCAGGCGAGGGACACGGCAAGGGCGACACGGATCCAGTTCGCCAGGGCCTTCGCCTCGCCTCTCATGCCGGTGGCAGCAAGGAGGGTCCGGCGCTCATCTTCCGTGAGATCGGCCTCAGACGCGAAGTAGGCCGGATCCCACAGCGGGTGGCAGAGAGCTGCATACTCCCAGTCCAGGAAAGTGATTCTCTTTCCATCATCGATGATGTTTTGCGGCACGGGATCGACATGCGAGGCGACCGGCGCGGCGTCTCCGGGGTGGCAGACATGTCTCATGGCGTCTACAGCGGCCCACCCGGCGCCGAAGGCGTCCGGCGCTTCAGGCGAGGTGCATCCGGCCTCGTCGAGATAGGTCTCGAGCTTCTCCCAGGGATCCATCACGCCGGCAAACCCGGTGGCTTGTCTGAGTTTCTGGAAGGCTTGGCCCAACCTCTGCAGGACAGGTGTGGCGAAGGGGCGTTCCATGGTGTCCAGGGTCTGACCGTCCGCGAAACGATAGAGAATCAGCCCTCTTCCGGGATCGGCCGACAGCACCTGTGGCGCGACGCCAAGGGATGACGCCCACTTCATGTGATCGCATTCCCGGGAACGGTCGACGAGATCCGTGGTTCCGCTTCCGGCAAGACGCAGGACGACGTCGTCCCCGGCAACAAGGAGACGCACGGCCCGGTTCGCGCTGCCACAATAGATGTCGGTGATCCGCAGATCGCGCGGATCGTAACCGAGATGTTCGAGGGCACAGGCGATCTCCGGTTGTGTCATGGCAGCGCACCTTGCCGCCGGACGCCGCGACTGGCAAGACTGCCGGTCATGGCCGACAGCCTCGCCATCCTGCTGGAGGAAATCCGCGCCTGCCGAACGTGCGCCGGAGCCCTTCCCTGCGGTCCGCGGCCCGTCATCCGGGCCGAAACGGGCGCGCGATTACTGATTATCGGACAGGCCCCGGGCTCCCGTGTCCATGCCAGCGGCATTCCCTGGGACGATGCCAGCGGTGATCGTCTGAGGACGTGGATGGCTGTCGACCGGACCGTCTTCTACGACACCCGGCACATTGCCATCATGCCCATGGGATTCTGTTATCCCGGCAGGGACAGGTATGGTGGCGACCGGCCGCCGCGCCCGGAGTGTGCACCCTTGTGGCATGAACGGGTCCTCAAGCACCTGCCGGCAGTCGAACTCACCCTGCTGGTGGGACGTTACGCCCAGGTGCACTATCTGCCGCCGGCGAGACGAATGACCATGACCGAAACCGTGTCGGCGTGGCGCGACCACCTGCCGTCCATTCTTCCCCTGCCTCATCCCTCGTGGCGCAACACGGCCTGGCTGCGGCGCCATCCCTGGTTTGCCAGTGACGTCCTTCCCGAACTCCGCCGTCGAACGGCCGCGTTGACCGGACCCTGATCCCCCCTGCCGGTCTGTATCGGGGAGAAGAGGGTGCCGAGTTCCTGTGAAGTGTCGTGTCGATGAAGCCGGCGAAGAGGATACTGTCCATGGAAGTTCGATCCTGGAATGTACCCGAGGGCCGGGTCTGGCAACGGATTTCCACCTCGACGAAGTTCTTCATCGCCGTGCACCGCAAGATTCCAGACCGGACTGCGCTTCCGGCGCCGTGATCGAATTCAAGCTGGCCGACTATGCCAGGATTGCGGCGAGGCGGGCGAGCACGTCGTCCATGATCTGTTCGGGAATGGTTTCAAGGCGTTTCCCGTTCCGTGCGGTGAGATCGAGGACGCGCGGCTGGTCGCAACGGATCACACCGACTGTACGGGTACCCGCCCCGTCGAGCGAAACGGCGAAGCCGCGACGGCGGGCGAAGTTCCCTCCGGTCGTGATCGGAAGCACGACCGGTGTCCGGGTCAGCTGGTTGAACGGAGCCGGAGACACGATGACAACCGGCCGGGTTCCCTGTTGTTCGTGGCCGGCTGTGGGATCGAGGCTGACCAACCAGATTTCGCCCCGCAGCATTACAGCAGTTCGTTACCGACAGGCGTAGCGTCGAGCCATGCGCGATCTCCGTCGTCATCCGGGGCACTGTCGTCGCATTGCGCGAGAAGCTCTTCAAGCGAGTAACTTGGACGGGTCCGGGGCGCAACAATGAGGCGACCATCCTCGACGCCGATATCCACCTTGGTGCCTACTCCAAGGTTCAGGACATCGAGCAGAGTCGGGGGCACGGCGAGCATGACTGAACCGCCGACCTTGCGCAGGTTAGTCGTGTGCATTGGCATCCCCTCGAGTTATACGTCAATATAACATTGACGGTGTCAGCTTGGCAAGCACCTCGGCTGGCCGTCTCTCGATGGTCCCGGTCAGCGCCTTGCTGCGGGTAACTCGTGTACCCAACTCTCTGACTGCACCTGCTTCGCCACCTCAGGCACCGGCGGCAGACTCTCTGTCGTCCGTCGCGCTTCGCTGTATGGTCGGGGAGCTTCGTCTTGCAGTGGTCGGCAGCCACAGGGCGTAATGCCTTCCCTTGTGACTCGGCTGCGGGTTCAGGAAAGCAGATCGCCCAGAGCATAGAATCCGAAGGCAAGGACAACCAGACCGGACCCGGCATTGAGCCAGGCCAGGCCCTTGCCTGTGAAGCTGGAACGCATCCATGCGCTGATTGTGGCGAGGGTGAACCACCAGGCCGCGGCACCGGCCAGAATGCCGATGATGACCACCCAGGAATCGATGAGACCGTCGATGGCCTCCAGCACGTGGATGGCGGCGAAAAGGGAGACGAAGGCGATGAAGGTGATCGGATTGAAGAGAGTCACCGCAAAGGCGGTGGCAAAGGCGTGCACCAGCGTTTCGTGATTGGTTGAGCGCGCACGGGAAACGGCGGTGTACGAGAGGGTTTTCGACTTCCACACGGCGTGGCTGCCCAGAACGATCAGAATGACTCCGCCGAGGCCCTGGATGACCATGCGGTTCTCGGTCAGGAATGCTTCGGCGGCGCCGACCGAGAGGACAGCCAGAGCCCCGAACACGGTGTCGGACAGTGTCGCCCCCAGCCCGGTGGCGTAGCCGGTAAGCCTGCCGTCGAGCAGGGTCCTCTGGATGCACAGCACAGCGACCGGTCCGACGGGAGCGGCGACGAGGAACCCCACGATCACGCCGGTGACAAGGAGATGGATGTCCATTGCCGATCAGGCGAAGGGCTTGACGTCGCGCAGTGACACGACGCGAAAGCGCCAGGCAAGGACGAGTGTGGCGAGCGCGATGCCTCCCACGATCCCCCACATGAGTCCCGGAACACCCAATTCGAGGTGATGGCCGAGGAACCATGCCAGCGGAAGCATGACTCCCCAGAACGACATCAGTCCCACCCAGGTGGCCGGCCAGACGTCGGCAGCGCCTCTCAAGGCGCCGACCAGCACGGCCTGCAGGCCATCGAAGGCGATCAGAAAGGCAGCAACGAAGAGGCCGGTGACAATGATCGCGATGATGACAGGATCTTCCGTGTAGATTGCCGCCAGGGATTCGGGGATGAGGGCAACGATGGCTGCCAGTGGCAGCATGAGAAGGAAGATCAGGCCGGTTCCCACCCATCCGGCTGTCGCCATGGCGGCCCTGTCGCGCCGGCCCACGGCATTGCCGACGCGGACCGCCGTGGCGGTCGACATGCCGATGGCCACCATGAAACAGAAGGCGTTGACATTCATGGCTGCCTGGAAGGCCGCCACCTGGGGAGCGCCGAGATGGCCGGCCATCATGGTGACAAACATGAAGGCGGAGGTCTCGAAGGCGTAGGAAAGACCCATGGGCGTGCCGAGGCGCAGGAACCGCCTCTCCAGTCGGCCGAAGCGCCGCAGTGGCCGGAAGAGACCGTAGGCATGCTTGTCGGCCATCCACAGGATGTAGATGAGGATGCAGCCGAACATCAGCCAGCGTGTGAGGCTCGTGGCCAGGACAGCGCCGGATGCGCCGCCTGCCTCGATACCGAGGTTGCCGTAGATCAGCACCCAGTTGAGGAGGATGTTGGCGCCGTTGGCGATGATCATGACGATCATGCCCGGCTTGGTGCGGCCGATCCCCTCGAGAAACATGGAGCACGAGGTAAAGAGGAACACGGCGGGCATGCCCCAGGCGTACATGGCCATGACGTCGCCGCCGCCCCGTGCCAGGTCGGGCTCCTGACCGAAGAGCCACAGGATGGTCTCCCCGTTGAAGAGGCAGACCGCCCAGATGAGGCCCAGCGTCGCCCCGTTGAGCATGGCAGTCCACAGGATGTTGCCGCAGTCCTCCCGGCGTCCCGCGCCGTCTGCCTGGGCCACCAGAATGACGCACCCGGCCAGCAGACCGAAACCGATCACCATCATGGTGATGTGCGGGGCAAACCCGATGGCGAGGTAGGCAAGTTCGTTGCCGCCGGCGCGCCCCGTCATGATGGTGTCCGCCGTCATCATGAGCAGCATGCCGCAACGCATGATGATCACCGGCACCCCGAGTTTCAGGGTGCGCACGACATGGTCGGCGACGCTCTGCGGCGGTGGTCCCAGCGACACCCGGGAAGAAGAAGATGCCATCAATAGCGTTCCGACACAGATGCCCGACGATGATACGTGGAGCATGCGCCGGCGTCGCGATCAACGGCAGTCCGGCGCGGCACCGTCCCCGTCACAAGATGGTGCAGGCGTCTCCGTCTGTCAAAGAACCGTCGGAGTGCCGGCGGCAATGGACTGACCGTCCCGCCGAGTCCGTATCCTCGGCTGCGTCCTGGCCAGGCCGAACCGGAGCGCCGGTGCATGTGTGGCACCGGCAGGGCAGGGACCATAGACTCCCGTCCGCAGCCGACCACCCGCGGAGATGCCATGTCCGTTTACGCAACCGGTATCACGACCGACATCGACCTTGATCGTCCCGGCAAGCAGACGGGGCGCCTTCACCTGCCTCATTCCGTCACGCGATCGGCCTACGGCGTCATTCCGGTTCCGGTTGCCGTGATCGCCGGTGGCGAGGGGCCGACGGTGCTGCTCATGGCGGGCAATCACGGTGACGAGTACGAGGGACAGATCGCGCTCGGCAACCTGATCCGGACCCTCGATGCCGGTGAGGTCAGGGGACGCCTCATCGTTCTTCCTTCGGTCAACCTGCCGGCCGCGCGCAGCGGCGTCAGGGTCTCGCCTCTCGACGGCGCCAACCTCAACCGAACCTTCCCGCCCAGACCCGAGCTTGGACCCACCCACGAGATCGCCGCCTATCTCGAGACAGTCCTGATGCCGATGGCCGACGTGTTTGTTGATCTTCATTCCGGAGGGTCATCGCTTGCGTACCTGCCCTTCGTCGCCACGTCCCTCTGCGGTGATGCGGAAACGGACCGGAGAGCATTGCGGTTGATGCGCGCCTTCGGTGGACCCTATGGTCAGATCTGGCATGCCGGGGAGGGATCGCGGACCGCGTCGGGCGCTGCCGTCCGCCACGGATGCATCGACATCGGCGGCGAGTTCGGAGGATCGGGAGTGGTCGATCCGGATCATCTGCGCCTGGTGGAGCGCGGGATCCGCAACCTGCTTGCCGCGATCGGAGTCTTGCCAGCTCACGATGGTGAAACGACGCCTGACATGCGGCTCATGACGAGCAATCCACCGGATCTCTATGCCTTCGCACCCGATTACGGCGTGTTCGTGCCCGAGGTGAAGCTGGGGGATGAGGTTGATTCAGGCGACCCTGTCGGCACGATCCACAACCTCGAACATCCGGAACGCGAGCCACAGCGGGTCCGATTCCGGGCGCCGGGCCTGGTCATCTGCCTGAGAGCCATCGGCCGTGTCGAACCGGGAGATTGCCTTGCTCACCAGGCTGTCGACCTCGAACTGCCGGAATCCCTGTTGTCGTGAAGCGGATTCAGGTTGACTGTCGTACCCCGGAAACATGGAGGACGGGCCGTGCGGGAAAATGCGATCCGGCGGATATGGAGTGAAGGGCGTACCGTGGTCAACGGCTGGCTGGCGACGCCCTGTGCCGCTGCCGCGGAGGGAATGGCGCACCAGGGCTGGGACAGCATCACCCTCGACCTGCAGCACGGGCTGATCGACTACCCGTCGGCGGTTCAGCAGCTTCGGGCGATCTCCACCACGGCGGTGGTTCCATTGGCCCGGGTTCCGTGGAACGAGCCTGGCATCATCATGAAAC
>JAJEBJ010000429.1 GCA_022822575.1 Alphaproteobacteria bacterium
CGCAAGTGCCGGAACCTATGCGGATGACCGTCCGCGGTCAACAGAAACCGCGCCCATCCGCGCGCCCGGACCCTTCGGCATCGGCCTCCATCCACCCTCAAACCACTTGGTCACATGCTCTCCTTGACCTGCAGGTACGGGAGAGCAAGCGTCATCGACCCAAACCCGTGCCGATTCCCGGGCCACCAGGTCGAATGTGATCAAGTGGGGGCCGGCGATTGCACCGGCCGCGGACCAGGCGCCAACCGACCTCCACGCGCTGCTCGACGGCGCCCGGACCAACGATCCCGACTTTCACATCGAGCTCGTCAAGGTCTTCGACCCGACACATCTCTCAGGACGGGGGCCGCGTCCTTCCTCACCGCTTGCCAGCGGACGGTTGAAAAACGTCGTTCAACCGAAGAAAGTAGGATTGGAGTATTGCTCACTCTCGTCACCCGGCGGTTCAGGACGTGCAAAGAGATTCGCATCAAAGACAACAGCAGCAGCGTGTCACCCGAATTCACCGAAATGACACTCAGGCCCTTCTTCGCCACCAGGCAAACGCACCCGGATAGCGGAACGGGTCTTGCTCTCCCAGGCGAAATCGTTCTCCGGCGCGGGGATGAGATCAGGGTGAGTTCCGCGCCAGGTGTCATCAACGCACTACTCTCTGCGGAACGGCAGTCGGAACCGGGCGACGATGGAATCCCGGACACGTTGGACAACGGCCCGGAGCACATCACATGACGTCAACGACGAGACGGCGCGTTCTACAGTACGGCCTCGCCGGATCCCTGATGGGACTCGCCCCGAAATCGCTTGGCGCGACGATGTCATCGGGGGTCACCGACAGCGAGATCGTGCTGGGAATGTCCGCTGCATTCTCAGGACCTTCCCGTGGTCTTGGCATAGAGTTGTTTCGCGGCGCCAGCGCCTACTTCGAGCATGTCAATCGAAACGGTGGCGTCAGGGGCAGGAAGATCGTCCTGAAGACCTACGACGACGGCTATCAACCTGATCCCGCTGTCAAGAACACGCTGACTCTCATGCTGGAGGAAGAGGTCTTCGCCCTGTTCGGCTATGTCGGCACGCCGACGGTCACGCGTGTCCTCCCCATGCTCAAGAAGTTTCAGGAACGACAGATCTACCTGTTCTTTCCGTTCACCGGCGCACAGCCCCAGCGGGAGCCGCCCTACGGAGGATTCGCCTTCAATCTGCGCGCTTCCTACCGGCAAGAGACGGCCGGTCTTGTTCAGAACTTTGTCGACATCGGTCGCAATCGAATTGCGGTCTTCTATCAGGCCGACGCCTATGGTCGCAGCGGCTGGGCGGGCGTACGTCAGGCCCTGAAGCCCTATGGAGAGCGGATTGCCGGCGAGGCGACCTACAGGCGGGGTTCGAAGTTCACCGGCGTCATGCGTGACCAGGTGGAGATCCTCAAGGCCTCGCGCCCCGATGCCGTCATCTGTATCGGAGCCTACGCCGCATGCGCTGCGTTTCTCCGTGACGCCGTGGACCTCGGACTGCAGGTGCCCATAGCCAATGTCTCCTTTGTCGGGAGCGAAAATCTGCTCAATCTCATCACCCAGGGACGTGATGACGGCGAGCGCTACACCGACCTGCTGGTGAACTCGCAGGTCGTGCCCAGTTACCACGACACGTCGATTCCCGCGGTCAAGCAGTACCAGGAGTTGATGGCGCTTTATGCTCCCTCCGCGCCACAGGAACTGTTGAAGGAGAACTACACGCCGTTTTCACACAGCTTTGTAAGCCTGGAAGGCTTCCTCGATGCCAAGATGATGGTCGAGATTCTGGATCGTCTTGGCGAAAGGCCGGAAAGAGGCGCCCTGGAAGAGGCCGTTTTCAGCATAACGGAATACGACCTGGGAATCGGTGAGGCGGTGTCGTTCGGACCGGAGCGGCGTCAAGGCTTGCAGAAGGTTTACTACACTGTTGTCGACGAAGGTCGATTTGTTCCACTCCACAATTGGCAGAAGAGGTTTGAGTGACATGAAAATACCGAAACTCTTCCGAAAGACGCTCTTCGGCGTTTTTCTTCTGTTCGGTGTGATCGGGATTTCGACCTCGTTGCTGTTGATTTACACGATCGACACACATTTATCCAAGGAGTACGAGGCGAACAGCAAGGGAATTGCAAAGACGATTGCGGATGCCAGTGTGAACATCCTGCTGAACAGCAACCTGACTGCCTTGCAGTCATTGATTGATCAGTTCATCGAGATTCAGGGAGTCAGCTACGTCTACATCACAAGTGAAACCGGGGAGATCCTTGCTCATACCTTTGTGCCGGGCATTCCGGAAGAGATCACGGCTGGCGACGTGACCAGCACGGCGACGGTGGAACGCAGCCTGCCTGGCAAGGGCGACTTCATTGAAGTGGCGAGTCCGATCCTGGCGGGCGTGGCCGGTACGGTTCACATAGGCATGGACACCGGATTGATCGCGTTGAAGATTCAGAGGGCAATCGGTCAGCAGATCTATCTCATCTGCATAATATTCGTTGTCGGTGTCTTTGCCGCAATCTGGTTCGTCAACTATGCAGCCAAGCCGGTTGACGGGCTTCTGACCTATGCGGTCGGGCTCGCACGCGAACAACCGGCCGATGGCGTGGCAAGCAGAGACTTGCTATCCCGCAACGACGAAGCCGGCGACCTGGCCCGGCTCATTCTTCACTTTTCGCAATCGACCGGCGTTGGTGGAACGAGACCGCAGTCGGGGCCGGACCGCAGCAAAGAGTAGTCCGACGTGACACGGTCACCATTCATAGCGATTCTCTGCTGTACCCTGCTACAGGTCTGTCTGGGTACGGTCTACGCATGGAGTTTCTTTCAGACACTCCTCGTCAGGCAACTGGGCTGGTCGTTCACAGACACGGCGGTGGCGTTCAGCATCACCATATTCTCGCTCGGCATGTCCGCCGCGGGAGCGGGCTTCCTCTTGCCAAAGGTCGGTCCCCGACGACTGGCACTTGCCGGGAGCGTGATGTTCTCAGGCGGCTATGTCCTGGCGGGCTTCGCGCTGCAACTGGAGAGTCTGCTGCTCTTCTATCTTGGTTACGGCGTGATCGGTGGCGCCGGCATCGGGCTCGGCTACGTCACACCCGTGGCCACCGTTGCCAAGTGGTTCCCGCATCGCAAGGGACTGGCGACCGGCATTGTCGTCATGGGTTTCGGGATAGGAGCGGTTCTCCTGAGCAAGGGACTGGCACCCCTGCTTGTGGTCGAGACGCAAGGTGACCTGCCACTTGTCTTCATCTGGCTCGGTGTGGTGTTTGCCACGGTCCTGATCCCGTGCAGCTGGGCACTGCGGGATCCACCAAGGGGATACTTGAGCCAATTCCGTGATGCCAAGATTTCAGGTGAACCGGAGGAAGATCCCGGATCAACCGCGCGCTGCCTGCGTTCGAGTGAATTCGCAATCATGTGGATTGTCTTCTTTTTCAACATTGCCGCGGGAATTGCCGTCATCAGCTTTCAGTCGCCCTTGCTGCAGGACGTCTGGGGACTTGCCGATCCGTCCGTGGAGCCGGAAATCCTTGCCGAGTACGGCGCAACCCTGATTGCCGTGAGCTCGCTTTGCAACGGTGTCGGGCGACTGTTCTGGGGTCTGCTTTCCGATCGAATTGGTCGTGTCCGCGTGTTCAGAATTCTGCTTGCCAGCCAGATGATCGTCTTCGGAATTCTGATGACCGAGCGCGATCCCTGGATTTTCTCGATTCTTGTCTGCTACATCCTTCTTTGCTTCGGCGGTGGCTTCGCGACGATGCCTTCCTTCATCCTGGATGTGTTCGGGTCGCGGAGAATGTCGTCAGTCTACGGAGTGATGCTGACGGCCTGGGCGGCGGCAGGGGTTTGTGGCCCCCTCTACATCGGGTATCTGAAGGACCAGTATCCTGACCGCGCCATCATCTATTGCTTCCTCATCGGTGTGCTGATTCTGGGCCTTGGGTACGTCTTTTCCTATCTGCTGAATGACAGCAGAATTCGACTTCGGCGACCAACCGTGGAAAGCACTCTGCGGCAGTACGGCATTGCGATACCTCATCGCAGGCCTGCGAGATGAACTCACGGCTTCCCATGGCTTCCCTGGAGGTTTGTTTTCCGTTCCCAGGGCCGGTTGATGGCTGCGCTCGCCTGGCTAGAGACAGCCTCGGCATGGGCTGCAGCCTTAAGGCATCGGGGCGGAAGAGGATGACAGGAAGCGCCTGGCCCGGGCGATGATGTCGCCGGCGTGATCGTCGTCGCCAAAGGCGTTGAGGAGTGTTGCGTCCCCGGCCTGATGGCGGAACCATGTGAACTGCCTTCGGGCGTAGCGCCGCGTTGCCCGTTTCGCCTCGTCACACGCCTCCTCGAGGGTGAGACGTCCGGCAAGGTGGGCGGTGAGACTGGCGAGGCCGACACAGCGCGTGACCGGCAGGGACGGATCGAGACGGCGAGCCGCGAAGGCCGCGGCTTCGTCAAGGGCGCCTGCCGCCATCATGCGATCAAAGCGGCCCGCCGTGCGTGAGAAGAGCGATGAACGGTCAGGCAGCAGGCTGATCTGCCACAGTGGCCCTTCCCATCCTCCCTCGCGGGATCGCGTCATCCACTCGGAAAGCCGCGTTCCCGTTGCCTCGTGAACCTCGTGGGCGCGGGCGATGCGCTGGCTGTCGTTGGGCGCAAGAACCGCCGCCAGGGTGGGATCGATCCGGCCGAGGTCCGCGTGAAGCGCTTCCGGTCCCTTCGTCGACAGGCGCTGGCGAACGCTTTCGCGGACGTCACCTGGAACATCCGGAATGGGCGCCAGTCCCTCGCGGAAAGTCTTGAGATAGAGACCGGTCCCGCCGACGACGATCGGCACCAGACCGGATGCGGACACCTCCATGCAGATCCCGCGTGCACGGCGATGCCACAAGCCGGCCGAACAGGGCGTGGCTGCATCGAGAAAACCGAAGAGGTGGTGCTTGCATCGCGCCTCGTCCGAGGCCGTCGGCCGGGCCGTCAGGATCGCGAGATCTGCATAGACCTGCATGCTGTCGGCATTGATGATGACGCCGCCCACGTCCTCGGCAAGACGCATGGCAAGGCCCGACTTGCCCGACGCCGTCGGGCCGCCAATGAGGATGACCGGACCGGTACCCACTCCCTCGTCCGCACGGTCACGGGCGAAGGAGCATCAATCGCCGATTTCCAGGGCCAGGTACCTCGGATCACCCTCGCGTTCGATGAGAACGACCACGGACTGGGCATTTCTTCCCCTTGCCGCCTCAAGGAGATCCCTCACCTGCTGGACGGACTCCACCGCCTCGCGCCCGACATGGAGCAGGATGTCTCCGGCCTGGATGCCCCCGCGGTCCGCCGGGCCATCCGGTTCGACCCGGGTGACAACGAGACCCGTTGCCTCATCGTCAAGCCCGAACTCGCGGGCAAGATCGGCGTTGACCGGGCGGATCTCCATCCCGAGAAGAATCTCTTCCTGAACATCGTCGGCGCTCTCGGGGCCGTCGCCTGTCTGGTCCGAGGCATCGGCAAGGCTGGCTTCATAGGCCTCGAGTTCTCCAAGCACCACGTCGATGGCACGCTCGTCGCCGTCGC
>JAJEBJ010000170.1 GCA_022822575.1 Alphaproteobacteria bacterium
CTATACCACTGACGTGGACGAGGCTCTGCAACACTTTGATGTTGTGGGGGCACGATTCGGTCCTGTTCATGCAGCGCCTCCGATGACCCTCCTTGGTGTGACCCGGCTTGCAATACCTGTGTTGATGATTGAGATTGAGGCGACGGCTGCTGACTGAACCACCGGAATACACGCGCCTTTTGAGTATGTCAGACATCATGGCCAAGCTTGCGTCCATCCCAACCGAAGCCTTGTTGAACGCAAGGCACAGGCATCGGATGAGAGTGGTCGTGTGGCAAGGCATCAGCCCTGGATGAAGCCGATGAGGCGTGCCGAAAGACTGTTCAGACTGGTCAACGAGATGCGAACCCGCAACGTCAGTCGCGCATACGAACTCGCGGAGCATCTGGACGTCAGCGTCAGCACGATCTATCGCGACATTGCCCACCTCCAGGCCTCCGGCATGCCGATTGAGGGTGAAGCCGGAGTTGGTTACCTGCTGCGTCCAGGCTTTGACCTGCCCAATGTGGCGTTTACTCATGACCAGGTCGATGCACTCGCTGTCGGTCTTTCCTTCGTGGAAAGCAGCGGCGATCCGGTTCTGGCGACAGCGGGGCGCGAGGCGCGCGCAGTAATCCAGGCAAGCATGCCCGAGCCGGAGGAACGCAGACTTGCTGATGCGCCGTACTTCAGTCTTCAGATCAGAAGGGGAGCAAGGCCGCATGTGTCGTTGGTTCGCCAGGCAATTCGCCGGCGACAGATCGTACATCTCGACTACCGGGACGGATGTGGGAGCCGGACAGAACGTCGCGTACGTCCTCTGGTGATCTGGAATCTTGTCGATGGCTGGATGTTCTCTGCCTGGTGCGAACGTCGACAGGACTTCCGTACATTCCGGTTTGACCGCGTGGCAAGTCTCGCGATTCCAGGAGACGTGTTCGATATGGATGACGCGAGAGGCCTGCGCGCCTTCCTGGAATCGGCCGGGTGGAGAGGGTGGCTGCCGTGACGTCGAAGTTCGGACTCTGCACCGTGTGCAATGTGGCTCAGCTGAAGTGAAAGTGCTCCGGATTCGGTGTTCTGGTCCGATTCCAGTACTCGAGAAGCTTGAATGGCCAGTTCTGCGTCACGCGTCCCGCCCTGTTTTTATACCAGCTGCGCACGTTCGGTGCGCCCCAGGCCACCTGCAGATTGCCCTCGTCGATGACCACGTTGTAGGCGTCGTGGACCTCCTTGCGGCACTCCAGGCTGCGGTATCCGTTTTCGAGCAGCATCCTGATGCAGCCCCATGACGCAGTGCATGCCGCACTCCGAGAAGAAGATGGTGCTGCCGGTGATGACGATGTTGGTGTTGGGTCCGTAGAGGCAGAAGAGATTGGGATATCCAGGTACGACGATGCCGAGGTAAGCACGAGGATCGTCTCCCCAATGCCTGCGGAGGTCCTGCCGGTTCCGGCCTCGGATTCGCATGGGCCACAGGAACAGGCTGACGCACGTCCCGGTCCCGTCCCGTCCACCTCACGATCGTCGGAAACCCCGGGGACAGGAAACTGTTCGTCCGCATGACAGATCGACCATCGCTGTCGGGCCTCTCTCGGCCGACCCAGCCCACAATCAACTGTCGGTCTGAACCCTGGGCCGCCATGCTCCACACTCACACTCACACGGTGTTCCAGACCCATGGATGGCCTAAATGCGGCGAGTTACACCGCGCTCAGAGGGGAGCATGAGAGAAGGCGGTTGGCGACACGAGGAGTTTGGCGTGCCGATGTGGCGCGAGGCCGAGTTGATTGATCTCGACCACACAAAGCGGATCACGCTTCGTGTCAGACGCTAGGTGCAGGAACGCTACGTCCGTACGCAACGAAGACCGCATTGATCGACGATGAGTGGATGGTTGGCGAACTGGAACTGTCGTCACCGGAGGAGCCCGGGAGGTCCGAGGCCACCTGCAAGGGAATTTACCCTGCCCCTCGAATGCAACCTTGGCTCCATCATCAAGCTGACGTGGACCTCCCGGGGCAGGATGGCTCAGTAGAGATAAACGACGAGAATGTGGATGATCATGAGTGCCGGCAATGGCACGAGGGCGTAGAGGTGCAGACGGAAAGCAAGTGCGCGCTGTCTGGGCGGGATACCGAGTTGCCTCATCAGAGAAGCTCCATTCATCACAACACCAGCCAAGCCACCGAGGACAAGCACCCCGAGGTAGCAAGCCATCAGGGCGGCATTGATATTGGCGCCGAAACGAAATCCGGTGTGGGTGAAGAGGACGCCAAGACACGCCACCCCGAGTCCGGCGTGAACAAGGCGCCATGTATTGTGGGTCGCGAACTTCCCGTATCGTCTGGCCACCACCGAAGCAACGCCACCGACGGTCAGGGCAACAAGGACATAGCCGCTCCACTGTTTCCAGGCACTGTTGAACCAGAGCCGTTCAGCCAGACCGGGGCCGAAGTGATCGGGAACGGGGACGCGTGGCACCAGGAACATCATCATGCCCACGATGCCGGCTGTTGCGGAGAGAGCGAGGAGCAGCTTGCGAAATCGCGCGGTGCGGGTACGCACGGCCCGCAGGGTCGCACGCTCGATCTCGGCAACCGCGCCGGCCACCTCGCGTCCGACCAGATCCATCCGCCGCAGCTGATCGATCCGCCGCTTTGCCCGCCTGAACTGAGGTGGTGTCAAGATATCGGGAAGGACACCGCAGGCATCCGTGAGGGAAACGAGTGCCACCTCGCGGGGATCGGGGATGTCCTGCGAGAGCAGGACACCGGCGACATCCTGCCGGGCGCGGCGCAACCATCCGGCATCGATCACGTGACGTGAAGGCCACGCCAGCAGACCCCGGCGCCGTTCGAGGATGCCGCGTACCTCCAGACTCGCCAGCGCGCTGTCGTGGACGGTGTCCTTCATCCCGGTCATGAGTTTCCTGATCCATGTCCCAGTCGCCTGGTTCTCCGCACCGGCAGAAATCCTCGCCAGAACATCATCAAGAATCGGATCGCCGGTCGGCGTTGCATCACTCACGAAGAGGCCTTCGGGGTCCGTATCGATACGACCGGCGAACGCCAGGTCCATCAGCACTGCACCGGCGAGCGCACAGTCCAGAATGTCCTGATGCACGGCGAGGGGTGTGCCGTCCTCGTCGCTCAACAGAAGCAGCAGCTCCTCGGTCAGGGTCATCATCACATTGCCACAATCCATGGCGCCGCGCGCTCTGGC
>JAJEBJ010000010.1 GCA_022822575.1 Alphaproteobacteria bacterium
GAGGTCACTGCGATCACCGACCCGGTGGCGCGGGTGAACGCCCTGATCGCGGGAGACGTCCATTTTGCCGCCACTCTCGATTCCAAGAGCGTCGACCTGATCGAGAACACCGACGGCGTCTATGTCAACTCCACCCCGTCAGGCCTCTACGGCGGCATCTGCTGCCTGAAGAACACGCCTCCGGGCGACAACGACGATTTCGTCAGGGGGCTGCAACTCATCCAGGACCGCGAGCGAATCGTCAGAGGCATCCTCAAGGGCCACGGCACTGTCGGCAACGATCATCCGATTTCTTCGGCCTACGGTGCGGATCACTGCGCTGAACTGCCGCAGCGCGAGTACGATCCCGACCAGGCTAAATGGCACCTTGAGAGGTCCGGCTATTCGAGCGCCGAACTCTATGTCGCTCCGGTCGCCACCGGCCTCGTGGAATCCTGCCTCCTGATGCAGGCGAACCTGAAGAAGATCGGTTTCGATCTCGAGATCAGGCAGGTGCCGACGGACGGCTACTGGGGTGCCGTGTGGATGAAGGAGCCTCTCAACGTGGTGTCCTGGAACATGCGTCCCACGGCCAATTCCATGCTGGCCATCCAGTTCGCGCCCGGTGCGGCCTGGAATGACACCTTCTGGAACAACGACAGGATGGGCGAACTGCTGAAGGCTCAGCTCGCCGAGACCGATCCGTCGGTGCGGCATGAAATGCTCTGCGAAATGCAGACACTCGTGCACAACCATTCGGGTATGATCATCCCGTACCACGTCAACGTCCTTGACGGCGTGAGCGACAGGATCAAGGGCATTCCGAATGTGCCCCTGGGGTCGTGCGGCGCCTACGAGTTCATCGAGTTCTCCTGGATGACCGCCTGACCGGCACGACGGGGGCAGGCGTCCGCCAGCCCCCGTCGCCTCTCGCGGTCATCGCTTCTCCATGCTTCTGAAAGCTGTCCTGCGCCGCACTGCGGTCGGTATCGTCACGCTGATCGTGGTGTCGATCCTGATCTTTCTCGGGACCAGCGTACTTCCAGGCGATGTCGCCAACATCATTCTCGGGCAGATGGCGACGCCGGAGTCTCTTGCGGCTCTCAGGGAAAAGCTCGGGCTCGACCAGCCTGCCCACATCCGTTACTTCCTGTGGCTCGGCGACATGGTGACCGGTGATCTCGGCATCTCGAAGGCGGGTTCCGGGGCGGGCACCGTCGGCACACCCATATCCGAGATGATCGGGCCCCGGATGATTCATACCCTGCGTCTTTCCGGCATTGTCGCTGCCATCGCCATTCCGATCTCCATGACGCTTGGTCTTGTCGCTGCGATGTATCCGGGATCGCGCATCGACAAGGCGATCACCTTCACCACCCTGGGGCTGATCTCGGTGCCGGAGTTCCTGGTGGCCACGTTTCTGGTGCTGGTGATTGCCGTTCACTTGGGCTGGTTGCCGGCGACGGCCTATATCAGTGGCCAGGAATCCGGCATGAAACTCCTCAGGGCACTGGCCATGCCGACGCTGACGCTGGTGATCGTCGCCTCGTCGCAGATCATGCGCATGACCAGGGCCACCGTGCTCAACGTGATGAGTGCGCCCTACATCGAGATGGCAATTCTCAAGGGAGTGAGACGCAAGAGAATCATCCTGCGCCATGCCCTCTTCAACGCGATCGGTCCGATCGTCAACGTCATCGCGCTCAATCTCGCCTACCTGGTCAGCGGTGTCGTCATCGTCGAGACGATCTTCTCCTATCCCGGTCTCGCCAAGCTCATGGTGGATGCCGTCCGGACCCGGGACCTCCCGCTGGTTCAGGCCTGCGCCATGATCTTCTGCGCCACCTACATCATCCTGATCTTCATCGCTGACATGGCGTCCATTCTCTCCAACCCGCGGCTGCGCCATCCCAAATGACGGAGGATGCCTTGGAAAACGCCGCCGGCCGCGAAACCCCCACAGCTTTCGAGGAACTTCCCGATGCGCCGCCAAGGCGCCGCATCCGCTTCTCGCTGGTTGGCAAGGTTGCCATCGCCGTCGTCGTGTTCTGGATGGCCATGGTCGTCCTCGGACCATCGATCGCCCCCTATCACGAAGCGGATTTTCTCGATGAGTCGCTTTTCATCGAGGAGGGAAGCGACGAACTCTATCCGGCGACCGACTATCAGCCGCCGAGTGCCATTGCCTGGTTGGGTACGGACTACCTGGGCCGCGACATCCTGTCGCGCATTCTCTTCGGTGCCCAGGCGACGATCGGCATTTCCCTGATTTCGACGTTTCTTGCCTATCTCGTGGGCATCACGCTGGGCATCGCGGCGGCTGTCGGTGGCACCGTGCTCGACAGTTCCCTGTCGCGCATCAACGACGCCTTTCTCTCGATGCCGACCATCATGATGGCCATGGTGGTCATATCGGCCATCGGCAGCACGATTCCGATTCTCATCGTTTTGACCGGACTGATCTACGCCACCAGCGTGTTCCGCATCGCCCGCGCCTTCGGTCTCGACATCATGGTGAGCGACTTCGTCGAGGCCGCCCGGGTCCGCGGCGAGGGAATCTGGTGGATCATCGGCCGCGAGATCCTGCCCAACATGATCATGCCGATGGCGACCGACTTCGGTCTGCGGTTCGTCTACATCATCCTGTTCATCTCCAGTCTGAGCTTCCTTGGCCTCGGTGTGCAGCCGCCGCAGTCGGACTGGGGATCCATGGTGCGCGAGAATCTCTCCGGACTGCCCTACGGTGCCATTGCCCCCCTGGTTCCGGCCCTCGCCATCGCCACCCTCACCATCGCCATCAACATCATTGTCGATGACGTGTCCGCCCATTCCGGTGGCAAGCTGGCGGGACGAATGGTCTGATGGCGCCCGTCCTCGACGTCGATTCCCTCGTCATCGATGCGCGCATCGATGACGGTTCGTTGTTGCCCATCGTCAGGAACGTGAGTTTCTCCGTCCACAGTGGCGAGGTGGTGGCGCTGATAGGCGAGTCGGGTTCCGGAAAGACGACGATCGCCCTTTCGGCGCTGGGCTACACGAAGCCCGGGCTGGAGTTCACAAGCGGCGAGGTACGGCTGGGCGGTCGCGACGTCATCGCCATGGACCCGGAGGAAAAGCGCCGGATTCGCGGTCAGCGGGTTGCCTACCTGGCGCAGAGTGCCGCTGCCTGCTTCAACCCGTCGCTCACCATCGGCGAACAGGTCACGGAAACTCCCGTGTTGTCCGGGTCCATGTCCCAGGCAGACGCGAACGAGCGGGCCAAACATCTCTATCGTTCACTCGAGCTTCCCGATCCCGACCACCTCGGCAGGCGATATCCCCACCAGGTGTCCGGCGGTCAGCTGCAGCGCCTCATGGCCGCCATGGCCCTGTGCGGCAAGCCTGATCTCCTGGTGCTCGACGAGCCGACCACGGCGCTGGACGTGACAACGCAGATCGAGGTTCTCAAGGCCTTCAAGTACGTCATCCAGCAGGAAGGCGCCGCGGCCATCTACGTGACGCACGATCTTTCCGTTGTGGCACAGATCGCCGATCGCATCGTCGTTCTATATGCCGGCGAGATTCAGGAGTACGGGTCGGCCGACCAGATCGTGAATCAACCCGGCCACGACTACACGCGCCGTCTCATGGCGGCCGTGCGGCCACCGCCGGAGGCCGGGCAGGGTGACGAGACGACCGGCGAGCACCGCCGCGATGTGCCAGCCCTTGAGGTGAGGGACCTGACGGCGGGTTATGGCAGGGTGAAGGGAGGAAGGCCGGCCATTCCGGTCCTGCAGGACGTCAGCATTACCCTCGAACGAGGGCATTCCCTGGGGGTGATAGGGGAATCGGGCTGCGGCAAGTCGACCCTGGCGCGCGTTGTTTCGGGTCTGTTGCCGGCAGCGCGGGGCGAGGTGCTGCTCGACGGCGAGGCGCTCTCGCCAGGGCTCGAGCAGAGACCCCGCCACCAGTTGCAGAAGATTCAGTTCGTCTTCCAGATGGCGGATACGGCGCTCAACCCGAGACAGCGAATCGACCAGATTCTCGGACGCCCCCTGGATTTCTACTTCAGCATGTCGCGCAAGGACCGGCGCCGGCGTATCGCCGAACTTCTGGACATGGTCGAATTGCCGCAGGAGTTTGCCGGTCGCTATCCCGAGGAGTTGTCGGGAGGCCAGAAGCAGCGCGTCAACCTGGCACGGGCCCTGGCGGCGACCCCGGAGATCCTTTTGTGCGACGAGGTCATCTCGGCTCTCGATTCAATCGTCGGCGCCAATGTGATCGAACTTCTCAAACGTCTGCGCAAGCGGCTTGGCGTATCGTTCGTCTTCATCAGCCACGACCTCTC
>JAJEBJ010000147.1 GCA_022822575.1 Alphaproteobacteria bacterium
TCGGGGCTGTGCCGCGCGCCGGAACTCGAGGAAGCCGGATCTCCCGTTGGCATCGGTGTCGACGGTTCAGCGTCCCAGGACGCGTCGAACATGATCCAGGAGGTACGCCTGGCGCTGCAGGTCGAACGCCTGCGCTACGGAGCCTCCAGGATCAGCCACAGGGATGTGCTGCGCTGGGCCACGCAGGGCTCCGCGGCATGCCTGGGACGCGACGACATTGGCCGGATCGAGACGGGACGCCAGGCCGACCTGGCGCTCTTCACGCTGGACGAGCCGCGGTTCTCCGGAGCCCACGATCCGCTGGCTGCCCTGGTGCTGTGCGGCGCCCACCGGGCCGACCGGGTCATGGTGGCCGGCCGGTGGCGGGTCATCGACGGCAGCATCGTCGATCTCGATCTCGAACGCCTGATGGCGCAGCACGGCGAGGCGGCCCGCTCACTCCTCCGCGCGGCCGACCTGTGAAGAGGTCTCACGCGCTGTTGGCGGCCCTGCCTCCGGTCCACCGGCGGTCCTTTTCCGCCACGCCGGCAAAGTAGGCGCCGGCGCGTTCCCCGGTCACCTTGTGCCACAGGGCCACCGCTTCCGGTGCGGCGTCCGCGCGGGGCCTGGGGACCGGTGTGTAGTGGCCGAAGGCGTCCTCTCCGCAGACGAGTTGCGCATGGTCGCGTTCGAGGATCACCGGCCGCATCGCCGGCGTGGCGAATCGCACTACCAGGCCCACGCGACGGTTCGGTGAACGATTGGGCTCGGATGCATGCATGGTGAGACCGTGGTGAACGGACATTTCACCGGCCTTGAGTTCACCGAGCCTCGCCTCGTTCTCGTCGATCTCCCACCTCACGTTCTGACCCCTTGTCAGGAGGTTGTCGGTCTCGAAGGTATCCTCGTGGTCGACGAGACCGGCCCGGTGCGATCCGGGAAGGAAGCGCATGCATCCCATGGCGCCCGTGGCGTCAGTGAGGGCGATCCAGGCGGTGACGGCGTCGTGGGAATCAACCCCCCAGTAGCGAAGATCCTGGTGCCAGCTGACGTATCCCTGCGAGTGGGCCTCCTTGATGAAGACATCGCTGTCCCAGACGATGAGATCGTCGCCGAGGAGTTGACGCACCACGTCGAGAACGCTTGGATGCCGCACCATCTCGTCAACCACGCGCATGACGAGGTGGCTTCCCGTGCGGAACATCTCGGTCACCGGCAGGCTGTCGGCATGGGTTCGCGCGAACGCGTCGACCTTCTCGAGGACAGCGGCAGCGGTATTCGCTTCGAGAACCCTGGCACCGGCGATGAAGCCGTCACGCCGGAAGGTGTCGGCGACCGCCGACACCCCGGTGTCATCCATCGCGCGTCATGGCCGGCGCTTCATCTCGTACCAGAACACGATCGCCGAGTAGGGCGGCACCGGTACCAGGCCCTCGACATCGCTGCCATGGGCGATGATGAGCGGTGCATCCATGGCGAAGATCGACACGGCTTCCTCCTGCAGGATGCGTTGCGCCTCCACCCAGGTCGCACCGGCGGCTTCGGCGTCCGTGGCTTCCTGCCCCCAGGCCTCGAACACGAGGCTGTCGAATGCGGGGTTGTTGTAGCCAATGGCCGGGAACCAGCCGTAGGGCGAACTGGTGAAGATGATGAGCCAGGCGTAGGGCGATGGCACGTCACCGGAAGCGGCAACCACGAAAACGTCGTAGTCCTCGTTGTCGGGGTTGAAGGCGCTGTCCCAGAAGGCGCCACCTGACAGCTGGCGAATGTTGAGCGTCACCCCGACTTCAGCCAGGGCCGACTGCCAAAGGCGTACGGCTTCCGCGACTTCCTTGGAACCGGCCGAGACCGCGAGATCAAGCTCGAATCCGTCACCGAAGCCGGCTTCGGCGAGCATTGCGCCGGCGGTATCGAGATCCTGTTTCCAGGAGGGGAAGTCGGCCGGGGGCCTCCACAGCGCCGTCGGTCCGGAGCCGGCGCTTACCCGGCCGTGACCGAGAAACACACCCTTGTGCACATCATCATAGGGGAAGGTCATCGCCAGTGCCCGGCGGACCGCCCGGTCGTCAAGCGGCGGATTGCTGTGATCGAAGGCGAAGATGAGCTGCGCCAGCGGCAGATAGGGCAGGACCACGAGATCGTCCACACCCTCGAGACTGGCCATCGAATCGAAGGGAAGATGGGTTGTCAGGTCAACCTCGCCGGAACGAATGAGCTGGTCGCGCACGGTCGGATCCTCGACGATGAGGTAGACGACCTTGGTGAACTGGCCCTCTTCCCAGCCTCCCCAGTAGTCGGGATAGCGATCGAGAACGGCGCGGGTTCCGGGTTCGAAGCCGGCAACGACATAGGGACCGGTCCCGGCGTCATTTCCTTCGGCCCACCACTCGGGCGGCTGGTCCACCGCCTCGGCCTTGTAGATGAACATGCCGTACTGCGCCGACACGATGAGCGGCACGTTGCGTGGTTCGCTGGCGATGAAACGCACCGTCATGTCGTCGACCACCTCGATCGATTCGATGCCGATGAAGTCGTAGGCGACCATGCCGACCGCGATGTTGCGATCGAGCGATGCCTTCACGTCGGCGGCGGTGAAGGGTGATCCGTCGTGGAACGTGACGCCCTCGCGCAGTGTGAACGTCCACTCGGTACCCTCGGCATTGGAGTCCCAGGACGTGGCCAGCACCCCGACAATGCCTTCATCCTCGGTCCAGCGGGTGAGTGTCTCGTACACGTTGAAGCCGAGAGTCGTGTCCCAACTCAGCATGTAGGGGGGATCGAGCGATGGCAGTTCGGCGGGAATGGCCTGGAAGGCGATGTTCTCCGTGATCTCTTCAGCCTGAAGTGGGCCCGCGCCGACGACGAGCGCGGTGATGGCGGCGATGGCCGACCCGCGGACATACCTGTTCATGATCCTGATCCTCTCCATTGCATCGACAACAATGCTCAAGCGAAGTGTGCACCGTGTCGATGATGGCCTCAACCGCCTCTGCCAACATGAGACGCCGCAACGGGAATTCGGTAGTCAAAGACAGACGACGACCGCACAATCGTTGACGTCATGTCGGCTGTTTGCGCATTCATCAAGAAAGTGTGGCCATGA
>JAJEBJ010000153.1 GCA_022822575.1 Alphaproteobacteria bacterium
CGGGGCCACCGCCCACCACCACGGCCCGCCCCGGTGCGGCGGCACTTGCGATCCCGGGATCGAGCCAGGACTCTCGGCCCGTGGAGACGTTGTGCTGACACAGTGCGTCCCGGCCACCGTAGATCCTGTCGAGGCAGTATCCCGCACCGACGCAGGGGCGAATGCGCTCTGCCTCGCCTCGCACCAGCTTGTTGACGATATCCGGATCCGCCATGTGCGGGCGGGTCATGCCGGCCATGTCGACATAGCCTTCGGAGACGGCCCAGTCGGCAGTCGCCGGATCCGAGAGCCGCGCCGCCTGCAGTGTCACGAGACCACTGGCCTCGCGCACCCTGCCTGCCAGTTCGATGTAGGGGGCAACCGGCCAGGCCATGCCCGGCATGGTTTCTGTCAGGCCCATCTCCGTCCCGCCATAGGCTCCGTTGACGTTGACGATGTCGGCGACACCGTGTCGCCCGATCATGCGGGCGGTCTCGATCCCTTCCTCGGCCGTGAGCCCGTTCTCGTTGCTCTCGTCGGCATTGATCCTGACGCTGACGAGAATGTCATCGCCCGCCGAATTGCGGCAGGCCTCGAGAACCTCGAAGAGGAAGCGCGCCCGATTGGCAAGGCCGCCACCGTAGGCGTCCTGGCGGTCGTTGGAGAGCGGCGACAGGAACTGGCCCACCAGGTGGGTTGACGCCAGGATCTCGATGCCGTCGAGTTCGCCTTCCCGGCAACGCCGCGCCGCATCGCCAAAGTCCCGGACGATGCGCGCGATTTCATGTGCCGAAAGGGCATAGGGAACGGAATGGTGGGCCGGATCGCGAAACGCCGAAGGTCCCCTGGTCGGCAACCAGTCACCCGAATCCCAGGTGGTGCGGCGGCCCATGTGGGTGATCTGGCACATCAGTCCGGCGCCATGGCGGTGAACGCGTCGCGAGAGCTCCCGGAACGCCGGGATCACCCTGTCGTCTCCGACATAGATCTGCCCGTAGATGGAACCGGAATCGCGCGAGACGTTCGACGATCCGCCGAACATGGTTAGACCGATGCCGCCCCTGGCCTTGGCCTCGTGATAGGCCTGGTAGCGCTCTCCCGGCAGCCCGTCCACCGCGTATCCCGGTGCGTGAGCGCTGGAGAACACCCGGTTGCGGAAGGTGTGTCCGCGAATGGTGATGGGTGACAGCAGATCGGGAAAGGCATTCACTACCAGATTCCCCTCGCTCCGGGACCGGTATCCGGGGTGTGTATAGTGCCCGCCAGTGGTGACGGGTGCCAGATGTCATGGCGAGGACGAGGCAGAAGAGGCGTCCAAGGCAGGATGCATCGACCAGAGTCGATGGTGGGGTCCTGAATCCGCTTGCACCCGGTGCGAGGGAGAGCATCCATCGAACGGACCTCGACATTCTCGAGAACGTCAGCCTTAGCGAAGCAACAGACGCCGTCGTCGATCTGGTTTCGACCACATTCACTTCTTCAGCCGGCTGCCGATTGCACGGGACGTGACGGACCCGCGTGGGACCGTCAGGAGGATGCCGGACATCTTGACAATTCCGGGCATCGGACCTACATCGGCGCTTCCCGATGGGGGGCTGTAGCTCAGTCGGGAGAGCGTCGCGTTCGCAATGCGAAGGTCAGGGGTTCGAATCCCCTCAGCTCCACCAGATCTCAGGTCATCTCGTCAGATTCGCCCATGCTCTCTTCCGTGAAGCATGGGCGCGGTGTGGTTTCTTCCCGGGCATCTGCTATCCTTGGCGCCACAACGATGAGGGAACCAACGTCATGGAATCACGTGATCCTGTCGATCAACTTCTCTCGGGAAGGATGGATCGGCGCACTCTTCACAGCACACTCGGCGCACTCGGCATTGGTGTGGCCACCATGCCGCTTGTCGGCAATACCGCGGTCGCGCAGGAGGATGAGGCGAACTTCTTCACCTGGGCGGGATACGAACTCCCGGAGTTCCACCAGCCCTACCTGGACAAGTACGGGGTTTCGCCCAACATCTCGTTCTTTGCCGGTACGACTGAAGCCAAGAACAAGATCCTCGCCGGTTACAAGACCGACATCGGACACCCCTGTTCGGGAGGTGTCACGGAGTGGTACGCCTCCGGCATAATCGTGCCTTTCGACACGGATCGCCTGAAGCACTGGCCTGACTACTTCGAGGCCCTGAGGAACATCGGGACCACCCTCACCGAAAATGGCGAGAATCTGTTTATTCCGTTCGACTGGGGAAACTCCTCGATCCTCTATCGCACCGACCTTGTCGAAATGGAGGAGGAATCCTGGAGCCTGCTGTTCGACCCGCGCTACAAGGGCAAGCTGGCAACCTACGATTCACCGCAGGCCGGCGTGCAGGTGGCGGCCCAGGTACTGGGCTTCACCAATCTGGAATCCCTGAGTGACGAACAGCTGCTGGATGTGAGGAAGCTCCTCGAACAGCAGCGCGACGTCCTGCGTTTCTACTGGGAGAGCCAGTCCGAGGCAGGTCAGGCCATGGTCGCCGGCGAACTCGTGGCGACCTACGCCTGGAACGACCTCTACAAGACGGTTTCCGACCAGGGGTTGCCGGTCAAGTACATGTCGCCCAAGGAAGGTGCGCGCAACTGGGTCTGCGGCTTTGTTCTTACCAGTCCCGAGAGCCGCGTGGGCAGCGATGAGCGCGTCTACGATTTCCTGGATGCCATGATGTCGCCGGAAGCCGGTGCCTACCTGATCGACCGGTACAGCTATGGCGCCTCCAACGCCAAGTCCTTCGATCTCGTGCCGGCAGAACGCGTTGCGGAAGTCGGTCTCACGGATCCCGAAGCCTTCCTGGCGAAGGGTATCCTGGCGCCCATTCCTCCCGAGTTCGACGAGAAGTACGTCAACCTGTGGGAAGAGGTGAAAC
>JAJEBJ010000406.1 GCA_022822575.1 Alphaproteobacteria bacterium
CACATCTGCCCTGACGACGCACTCGACGCTCTCCCTGGAGAAACGCAAGCACCTGGAAATCGCTGAAGGTCAGGCGGGTGCTGCCGGCATCGAGGCAACCTCGCCATGTGACGTCGTTGCCGTAAGAGCGGAGACCTCGTGACCTGACACCAAGACTCTTCGTCCTTCGCCAGCTACCGCAAGGGGTTGACGATCTGAAGCCCTCGGAAATCGCGTTCGTTATCCGTCACAACCACGCAGTCGTTCACCTCCGCCACAGCTGCGAGGATCATGTCGAGAGCGCTGCGCGGGCGACCCTCCGCCTTGCCTTCGGCCATCAAGCGGGCCCAGATCAGACCGGCCTTGTCGTCAAATGACAGTATGCGCCCCGCAAAGAGCGCTTGAGGTCCTTCTCCGCCTGCAAACCAGGCTTCGAGGCCGTCCCTCTTCCTGCCGCTGGGCATTTCGAGAATGCCGCGCCGAATCTCGGCAATAGTCAGTGAGGAGACAAACAGGTCTTCGTCGCGCTGGCCGGCCATCCATTCGATAAGGTGCTCGGATGGTTGCGGCTTGACAGCGTTGCTGATGATGTTGGTATCGAGGAGATATCGCGTCAAAGATCGACCCTGCGTCCTTCAATCCGCGGCCGCGACAGGTCGAGATCGGCACCGACCAACGGCGAGCGGCGGAGCGCTGCCAGAATCCCGCCAGGCTTTCGCGGACCATCCGCAACCAGCGCCTTGACCGCAGCTCGTGCCCGATCCGCCTCCGGCCCGTCTTCGGCCAGGCGACGCGCAAGTGTGCGCAGCATTTCCCGGTCGGTTTCGAGCGCCATGACCTCAAACCGCTTGAAGCCACGCTGTTCCAGACGCGCTCGATAGTTCCTGGTCGCCCTTTGCTGTGCTGCGTTGGTCACGGTCGGCCTCCAATCTATAGCTGGACATATATACCAGATCTGTTTTCCCGGCAAGCGAGAACAGGAACCCAGCCGTCGTGCAGGTGCCAGGTTTACACCGGCGGGCAGAACGTCATGACCGTCAGGAATCGTGTCTGCGGCGCGACCCCTGAATTGCGGCCTGCAGAATTCATGCACCGACCGCGCCGACGCTACGATCGCGCACACCTCCTTGGACCGCCTCATTCAGCCGGAGGATATCGCCCACGCCTGCCTGTTTCTGCTCTCGGACAAGGCGTCGTTCATCACCGGCATCGACATGGCCGTCGATGGAGCGATCATGGCCAAGCTCTTGCCGGGAGCGCTCACGGCGGTCACGACATGAAGGCTGCGAACAAGAGCCCGCTCAGGATCGCGCCGGCGATGCCGAAGCAGAGGTAGGCGGCGAACACCTGCCGGCGCACGATCGACCACACGGCTACCATGGCCGGGATGCAGCTCACCGCGCCTGCCACCATGAACGCCATGGCGGCGCCCGGACCCATGCCCTGCTCCATGAGGCCGGAGACGAGCGCGGGCGCGGCGTAGCCGTTGAGGTAGGCGGGCGCACCCACCAGCGCGCCCATCACGATAGGCCACAGTCCTTCCCCGCCGACGACGCCGGCGATCATCTCGGCCGGCACGTAGGTGACGAGCAGGCCCTCGATCAGATAGGCCAGCACGAGCCATTTCACGAGGAAGCACGCATTCGCGGTCCCTTCGGTGCGGAATGCGGCCCGCCGGGCCGGCTCCCGCCAGAAGCGCCAGACCGGTTCACCCTCTTCCAACCCGCTGGAGGTTCCGCAGCTTCCCCCGCCCGCGCCTGGGCGGAGCGGTTCGGCGAAGGCGCCGCGCGAGACGAGCAGGCGCGCCCCGAAGCCACCGAAGAGCCCGAGCGCCACCGCCGCAGCGGCCTTGCCCACCGCGAAGTCCCAGCCGAGCGTGCCGGCGGTGAAGAGCATGCTGGAGGGATCGATGAGCGGCGATGACAGCCAGAACGCCATGATCACCGAGAGTGGGACGCCCATGGCAAGCAGCCCTGCGATAAGGGGAATGACCTCGCACGAGCAGAACGGCGCGAGTCCGCCGATGAGCGCCGCGAGCACGATCATGCGCGTCTCGCGACCCTCGAAGGCGCGGGGGACGAGCGCGGTGGCCCCTGTCGCCTTCAGGGCCGCAATGAGCATGACGGCTGCGGCAATGTAGGGCAGGGTTCCGGCAAACGCTTCGGCAGCGATGAGGAGGATGTCCACGACGTTCGCCGCATCCAGCAGCGCGACCGCAACTGGGATGAGGAGGATCAACGTCCAGGCGGACAGCGAGCCCCGCGCGCCCGTGTGGAGGACGTGGACACTGCGAAGAACGAGCGCGGTCACTTCTCCTGTCCTTCCAGCGCAGCCCGTGCGGCAAGAGCCTCGGGCGAGGGCCTGGCGTCGGCGCAGCACGCTTCCAGCAAGAAGGCGGCGAGGGCTTCGATGCGACGATAGGCGGCGCGGTTGATGACAGTGCGGCCTCGGCGCTCCTGATTCACCAATCCGCCCGCAGCGAGAAATCCCAGGTGGTGAGCCAGAGTGGAGGCCGGGATGGCCGTGCGTTCCTGTATCTCGCCCACAGTCAGCCCGTTTGCGCCGGCGCGCACCAGTAGCCGCAGTACCATGAGCCTCGGCTCGGAGCCGCAGGCAGCGAATCCCTGTGCCGCTTCCTCCAGCACCAAGGCAGCAAGGAACGGCCCGTGATCATGTTGCTTCATATCCATATAACTAGTTGTGTAGTTCTCTTGTCGAATGTCAAGGACTGCTCTGCTTTGGGAATCCATGCAGTCTGCGGTTTTCGGAACGCGCCCGTGGCGCAGGATCCGGCCGCCTGCTGGAAGGGCCGAGCGATCCAGGAGGCGTCAGTCGGGACGGGAGAGGCCCAGGCGCTCGTGCCACTCGGCCAGCGATTCCTCCGGGTAGCCGTCGTACTGCCGATCCTTCGGCCCGATGCGTGCCTCGACCCAGGAGGGCTTGTCCGCGAGCATCAGGTGGGTGCATTCGGGAGGGCGTGGGAGTTCGGTGTCGATGGCGGAGGCAAGGGGGTGAACGAGTTCCGGCCAGCGCGGGTCCCAAAGCCATAGCGAGGTGCCGCAACGAGCGCAGAAGCTTCGCTGGGCCGGGCTGATCTCCTCGCGTCCGTCCTCGCGCATCACCGCGTGGTAGACGCTGCGATTCTCGTCCCCCTCGACCTCGAGGCTCTCGTAGTCGGCGCCGAGGTTGATCGCGTAGCCCCCGCCGCCACCGGTCTTTCGACAGATGCTGCAGTAGCAGAGGTTGAAGGGATAGGGGTGGGCGGAACGCACACGGAACCGGATGGCGCCGCACTGGCACGAACCTTCCAGCAGCATGACGGGATCCCTCGCTTCGGTTTCCCGTCACTTTCCGTCATCGGCAAGGTTCGAGGCAAGCGGCCACGTCGACTTCGGACTGAGGGTTCAGGGACGGTCGAGGCGGCCTTTCGGGGGGTCGTCAACGGGTTCCCACTCGCCTTCGATGGTGCGGCCGCCGGGACGCGACTGCGCGGTGGCGACGTGGATGAAACGGCCGAGTGCGAGAGCGAGGATGCCGCGGAACGGGGGCAGGAGGAGCAGGAACCCCACCGCGTCGCTGAAGAAACCCGGGACCAGAAGCATCACGCCGGCGACGAGAATGCAGGCGCCGGCGAACATGTCGCCCAGCGGCAATCCGCCCTGGCGCAGGGTGGTGCGCACCCTTTCGAGCGTCGAGCGGCCCTGGTGGCGCACGATGGCCGCGCCAGCAACGGCCGTCGCGACACAAAGCGCGACCGTCCACCAGGCGCCGACGAAACCGCCGACCTCGACGAGCAGCCACACCTCGACGAGGGGAAGGCCGATGAAGAGGGCGAGGAGAAGGATGGGCATGGCGTTCATCTATAGGGGTGTTGGCCGGATCGCGCCACTGGCGACTCGACCCCGGCGCAGCAAGGGACTAGATTGCGAGGGAGGCGGCATCGCGCATGTTGCCGGACGACGATTCGACGTGGCGGGCGGATTCGTGGACATTCTGATCTTCGCCGTGCTGGCGGCAGTGATCTTCTTCAAACTGTTCAATGTCCTTGGGCGGCGAACCGGGAACGAACAGCCGCCGCCAGCGCCGATGCCCGGTCCGGTCGCCGACAACGATGATCAGGGAACCGTACTGCCCTTCAGGCGCGAGGAAAAGGACGACGCCGAGGCCGACGGTTCGGGAGATCCCCTCGCCCAGGGTCTCGACAGGATCAGGCGCGCCGATCGCGGCTTCAACGTGGACGAGTTCCACGCCGGCGCGCGCCAGGCGTTCGGCATGATCCTCGATGCCTTCCACAAGGGCGATCTCGAACCTGTCCGGGGGTTCCTCGACGACGAGGTCCATCGCAGTTTCAGCCAGGCCATTGACGATCGCGACCAGCACGGCACGATGCGGCAGATCGAATTGGTGGCCATCGTCGACTGCGAAGCCATTGAAGCCGTCATGAGCGGCCGCCAGGCAAGCGTCACGGTGCGCTTCCGCTCCAACCAGATCGACGTGGTCAAGGACAGCGAGAACCGCATCATCGCCGGAGATCCGACGAGCACCATCGAGGTGACGGATATCTGGACATTCTCCCGCGACACCCGTGCACGCGATCCCAACTGGCTGCTGGTCGCCACCCGCAGCCCCGCCTGACGTGGCGGGCTTATGCCGGCTGGCCATTCCGGCGCTCCTTGGTCTCATGCTCACCGCAACCGGGTGTGACCACGGCCGAGAGCGCCCTTCGGCCTTCGGCCTCCAGGATGCGCACTTTGCCGACATCCCGGGCTGGAACGAGGACGACCACGCGGAGGCCTTTGCCGCCTTCGTGATCTCCTGTGAGGCCATCGAACGGCAGGACCCGGACATCCCCCTTGGTCGCAAGCCCGCCATGGCGACCGTGTCACTGTGGCAGGAACGATGCCGGTTGGCCCGCAACACCGCCGGCAGCGGCGCGAAGGCCTTCTTCGAGACCTGGTTCCGGCCCTGGCGCGTGACCGGATCCGGCGGAAGCCTCTTCACCGGGTACTTCGAACCCCTCCTCGCGGGTTCAAGGACAAGGACCGGGCCCTGGCTCTGGCCGATCTACCGGAAGCCGGACGATCTGTCGCCGCTTCCCGACCGCGCCGCCATCGATGCCGGCGCCCTTGACGGCATGGGTCTCGAGCTCCTCTGGGTCGACGACCCTGTCGATGCCTTCTTCCTGCATGTCCAGGGAAGCGGCAGGGTGCGCCTCGAGGACGGCAGCGAGGTCCTTCTCGGATACGCCGGTGGCAACGGCCACCCCTATACGTCGATCGGCAAGGAACTCATCCGGCGCGGCGAGATCGCGGCCGACGACATCTCCATGGCGTCGATCCGGGCCTGGCTTGCCTCCCGTCCGGACGAGGCGGCCGGCCTCCTCGCTCTCAACCGCAGCTATGTCTTCTTCCGCGAGCTTGAGGGCGAGGGACCGGTGGGGGCCCAGGGAGTACCCCTGACGCCAGGGCGCAGTCTCGCCGTGGACGACGCCTTCTTCGCCTACGGGGTGCCTCTTTGGCTGGAGACGACCCTGCCCGACGGCGCGCCGTGGCAGCGCCTCATGATCGCCCAGGACACCGGCAGCGCCATTACCGGCGCGGTGCGCGGCGACATCTTTTTCGGCGCCGGCGACTGGGCCGCCCGGATGGCCGGCGCCATGAAATCGTCAGGACGTGCCTGGGTCCTGCTGCCGGCGACCATCGCGGTCTCGCTGATGGCCTCTGCCGAACCATGACGCCGACCCGACCCCGCGTGGCGCTTCTCGTCACCTGTCTCGTCGATCTCTTCCGTCCGTCGGTCGGTTTTGCCGCGGTTCGCCTGCTCGAGGATGCCGGGTGCGAGGTCAAGGTCCCGGCGCAATCGTGCTGCGGGCAGCCGGCCTACAATTCAGGCGAGCGGCACCTTGCCATGAAGGTCGCCCGGACCATGCTCGATGCGCTGGAAGACTTCGACTACGTGGTGGCGCCCTCGGGCTCGTGCGCCGGCATGGTGATGCGGCACTACCCCACCCTCTTTGCCGGAACCCGTGACGAGGAGCGCGCCCGCGCCCTCAGCCAGCGAACCTTCGAACTCACCCGATTTCTCGTCGAGGTCCGGGGCGTCACGACGACGGGAAGCCGCTTCGACGGGACGGTCACCTGGCACGATTCATGCTCGTGCCTGCGCGAGGCCGGCACCCGGGAGGCCCCGAGGACCCTGCTCGCGGCCGTCGAGGGCACGGTCCTCAAGGAGGCGAAGGACCGGGAGGTCTGTTGCGGATTCGGTGGCACTTTCTGCGTCAAGTATCCCGCCATCTCCACCGCCATGGCGAAGGACAAGGCGGCGAGTCTCGAGGAAACGGGCGCCGACACGGTCCTCTCGGCCGATCTCGGTTGCCTGCTCAACATTGCCGGGATTCTGCGGCGCCAGGGCTCGCGCATGAAAGTGCGTCACGTGGCGGAGGTGCTGGCGAATGACGCGGCAGGGCCTGCCATCGGCGAGGCGAAGCCGTGACGCTCCACCGGCTTGCAAGCGAACGGTTTCGCGAAGGCGCCGACGAGGCGCTCGCGGATGATCAGCTGCAGGCCAATCTCGCCAAGCTCAGGGGCAACTTCCTGGCGCGGCGGGCCCGGGCCCGGGACTCGCTTCCGGAGTTCGACGCCCTTGTCGACGAGGCGGTCGGCATCAAGAACCACGTCCTCGATCACCTCGATACCTATCTCGTCGCCTTCGAGGAGGCCGTCAAGGCTTCAGGGGGCCGTGTCCACTGGGCACGTGACGACGCCGAGGCACGCCGGATCGTGCTGAAGATCTGTCGGGACGCCGGGGCATCGACCGTCACCAAGGGCAAGACCATGGTGAGCGAGGAAATCGGTCTCAACGCCTGGCTCGAACAGGCCGGCATCGAGGCGGTGGAGACCGATCTCGGCGAATACATCGTGCAGCTCGCCGGCGAGGCTCCCAGCCACATCATCGCACCCGCCATTCACAAGAACCGGCGCCAGATCAGCGCCCTCTTCAACCACCATCACGAGGGCCTCCCCGACCGCGAAGCCGACGACCTCGACGGCCTTCTCGCCGATGCGAGGCAGATGCTGCGCGGCCGCTTCCTGGCGGCCGACGTCGGAATCACCGGCGCCAACTTCCTGATCGCCGAAACCGGCCAGACGGTGATCGTGACCAACGAGGGCAACGGAGACCTCACCCAGCTTCTCTCAGGCGTCCATGTGGTGCTGGCCGGAATCGAGAAGATCGTCCCCACCCTCGAGGACGCTTCCACCCTGTTGCGCCTGCTTGCCCGTTCGGCGACCGGCCAGGACATGACGTCCTACACGACCTTCTCCGCCGGACCCCGGCGCCACGAGGATCATGACGGTCCCAAGGCCTTTCATGTCGTCCTGGTCGACAACGGGCGCACGGGTCTCCTTGGCGGGCCGAACCGCGATCTCCTGCGCTGCATCCGCTGCGGGTGCTGTCTCAATGCCTGCCCGGTCTATGCCAAGGTTGGCGGGCATGCCTACGGCTCTCCCTACTCCGGTCCGATCGGCGCGGCGCTGACACCGTCCCTCGCCGGACTCGCGCGGACCTCGCACCTCCCCAACGCCTCGTCGTTGTGCGGACGCTGCGAGGAAGTCTGCCCGATGAGGATCCCCGTGCCCGGTATCCTGCGCCGCCTGCGCGACGAGGAGGCGCAGCGCGGCGCATCACCGCCGGTCATGCGCACCGGACTTCAGCTGTGGTCCGCGATCGCCTCCCGGCCATGGCTCTATCGCCCGCTCACGTCGCTGACGACACGCATCCTCGCCGCCATGGGACGCCGCCGGGGACACCTGCCGCATCTGCCCTTCACGCGGGCGTGGACACGCACGAGAGACCTTGCGAGCCCGGCCGGCGCCACCTTCCAGAGCCGGTGGGAAGCAGGAAAACGTCCATGAGTGATGCCCGCCAGTTCATCCTGTCGCGCATCCGCGAGGCGCGCCCGGCCGGCCGGGATGACGATGCAGCGGCACGGCTCAGGGAGCACCGGCGCAACCTGCAGCCCGGGTGCGCGCTGACGCCAGGTGCCGATCTCGTCGACGTCTTCACCCGCAAGGCCGAGGCCGTGCAGGCGAGCGTGGTACGCGTGACAGGCCTCGCCGACGTGCCGTCGGAGGTGTCCCGCTACCTGCGTCAGCGCAATCTTCCTGCACACGTCGCCGTCGCTCCCCATGACGATCTCGCGACCATGGACTGGGCAGCGACGGCGATCACCGCCGAACGGCGCAAACCCGTCGACAGCGATCACTGCGGGGTCAACCGGGCCTTCTGCGCGGTCGCCGAAACAGGCACGCTCATCATGGCCTCGGGCCCCGACAGCCCTTCCACGATGAACTTTCTCCCCGAAACGCATGTTGCCGTCCTGAAGGAAAGCGATATAGTCGGCGCCGCCGAGGACGTCTGGGACCGGCTGAGAGCCTCCGGCCGTGCCTCGGCAGGGTCCCTGCCCCGTACCGTCAACATGATCACCGGCGTCAGCCGTACCGGTGACATCGAACAGACCATCCAGACCGGCGTGCACGGGCCGCGACACCTTCACATTGTTCTTGTGAAGGAGACGTGACAGCCGTCGGAGGCGCGCCTTCATGTCCGGATTCGACACTCTCCTGGCGTCTGTCACCAGCACCGCTGCACGGCCTTTTTCGGATGCCGTGACCTTGCCCCGCGGGGCCTACGTCGATCCGGACTTCGCTGCCCTCGAGACCCGACGGCTGTTCCTCGGAGACTGGGTCTGCGTCGGCCGCCTGGACGAGATTCCGGAGCCCGGCGACTACATCACCCACCGTATCGTCGACACCCCCGTGGCCGTGATTCACCAGCGGGACGGCTCCCTTGCCGCCCTGGTCACCATCTGCCGCCACCGCGGCGCCGGACTTCTCGAGGGGTGCGGTCACGCCGACCGGATCGTCTGCCCCTACCACGCCTGGACCTACGATCTCACGGGGGCCCTGCTTGGAGCGCCGTTCAGTGGAGACAGGGTCGATCTTTCGTCCATTTCGCTGCCGCGAGCGCGGACCGACATCTGGGAGGGGTGGATCTACGTCACGCTCGATGATGACGTGGCGCCGCTGTCGTCGAGGCTCGGCAGCCTGTCGTCGCGGATCGCCCCATGGTATCCGGCTGACCACGTCATGGTGTGGCGCGCCAACGAGGTCTGGGCCTGCAACTGGAAGACGCTCGCCGAGAACTTCACGGAGAGCTACCACCTCTTCTCCAGTCACCGGGAAACCCTGCAACCCTACACCCCGACCCAGGGCGTGCACTGCGAGCCGGGAGAAGCGGACTGGAACATCCACTGGATGGACACCACCCGACCGGCGGCGAAGACCCGGCCTGATGCCAGCGCCGAGGCCCGCCGGCGCTTTCCCCTCATGCACATTTATCCTTCTCACGTGGTCTCCACCAGCCTGGAGCGCGGCTTCTGGATGTCATTGCAGCCCGAGGGCGTCGATCGCGTCAGGGTGCTGTGGGGCGTGACCGCGGCACGATCCATGGTCCCGGCGGATGACGCCGGATATGCCGCCTTCCGGGATGACATCAAAAGGACATTCGACGCCGTGAATCTCGAGGACAGGAGAATCGTCGAATCGATCGCCCGCAACCTCAGGAGCGATCACTACAGGCCGGGACCCCTGTGCCCCAAGGAGAGGACCCTGTGGGAGTTCTGGCGCTATCTCGCCAGGAGGCTGGCATGAACCGCGATGATGACAACGCCCTATGGAGCCGGGTGACGCGTTCGGTGACACCGATGAAGGACCGGTCGCCGGTCGCCGATCCGCCGGCGGAACCGCCCCGGCCGGCCGTCACCACCCGCCACTGGCAACCGACAAGGAGCACACCCCGCAAGGCGGTTGCGAGGCCGCTTGCTCCCGGTGTCGTAGACGGGCTCGACCGCCGCCAGGCGGATCGGTTCAGGCGCGGCCAGCTCACCATCGAGAATCACCTCGATCTCCATGGATTCACCCAACGCGAGGCCCATGCCGAACTTCAGGCCTTTCTCGCCCGCTCCCAGGAACAGGGCCACCGGGTCGTCCTCCTGATCACCGGCAAGGGACAAAGGGGTCCGCTCGAGGAGCGCACCGGCGTTCTCCGCCGCCTGGTGCCCGAATGGCTGAACGAACCCTCCATGCGCCGCCGCATCGTCGCCCTCGCCCCGGCCAGACCGCAGCACGGGGGCGACGGCGCCTACTATCTCTACCTGAAGAAACTGCGTTGACAGGCAACGTGGCGCCTTGATTGCTGAAACCGGTCACTTTGCACTGATCCTGGCGCTCCTCCTTGCCCTCCTTCAGGGGACGCTGCCGCTTGCCGGTGCGGCCCGCGGCCATGAGGCGTGGATGAGGCTGGCGACCGGCACCGCGCTCGCCCAGGCGGCCATGACGATGATCGCCTTCGCCGCCCTCACCCTTGCCTACATCCACTCGGATTTCTCTCTCGCCAACGTCTTCGAGAACTCCCATTCCCTCAAGCCGATGCTCTACAAGGTGACCGGCGTGTGGGGCAATCACGAGGGATCCCTCGTGCTGTGGGTCCTGATGCTCGCCATCTTTTCTCTCGCGGTCGCCCTTCGCGGCGGCGGCCTGCCGCTGGATACGAAGGCAAGGGTTCTCGGCGTTCTCGGCCTCATCGCCGCCGGCTTCCTCGCGTTTTCCCTCCTCACCTCCAATCCCTTCGAGCGCCTCGACCCGCCGCCCGTGGACGGGCGCGACCTCAACCCCATCCTTCAGGACCCCGGCCTCGCGTTCCATCCGCCGTTTCTCTATCTCGGCTATGTCGGCCTTTCGGTGACCTTCGCCTTCGCCGTGGCGGCCCTCATGGAGGGCAGGGTCGACCGGCGCTGGGCCCAGTGGGTGCGCCCCTTCACGCTCGCTTCATGGACCTTTCTCACCATGGGAATCGCGCTGGGAAGCTGGTGGGCCTACTACGAACTCGGATGGGGCGGATGGTGGTTCTGGGATCCGGTGGAGAATGCCTCCTTCATGCCGTGGCTGGCAGCCACCGCCCTTCTCCATTCCACGATCGTGACCGGCAAGCGCGAGGCCCTGAAGAGCTGGACCATCCTGCTGGCGATCCTCGCATTCTCGCTCAGCCTGCTCGGCACGTTCCTGGTGCGCTCCGGCGTCCTCACCTCCGTCCATGCCTTCGCGGTCGATCCGGCTCGCGGCGTCTTCATTCTCGCCATCCTGACGGCCGCCATCGGCGGCGCCCTTGCGCTCTATGCCATGCGGGCGCCGTCGCTGCGGCCGGGTGGCCTCTTCGCTCCGGTGAGCCGCGAGGGGGCGTTGGTCCTCAACAATCTCTTCCTCGCCGCAGGCTGCTTCACGGTGCTCACCGGGACCCTCTATCCCCTTCTCCTCGATGTCCTCGGCGGCGCCACCGTGTCCGTCGGACCGCCTTACTACGAGATCGTTTTCGTCCCCCTCATGGTTCCGCTCCTCATCCTCGTTGCCCTCGGCATGATGGCGCCCTGGAAACGAGCCGATCTTGCCGGCGTGCTGTCGCGCCTCAAGCTGCTGGTGCTGGTCTCGGTCGCGACCCTGGGCGTCGTGTGGTGGTGGACACTCGAGACATCGCCTCTCCCGGCCTTCGGCATCGCGCTTTCGGTCTGGATCGCCGGGTCGGTGATCCTCGAATACGGGGAGAGAATCAGGATCTTCAGATGTCCCCTGCGGCAGAGCTGGAAGCGGGCACGGCAACTGCCGGTGGCATCCCACGCGATGAATCTCGCCCACCTCGGTCTGGCTGTGTTTGTCGCCGGCGTGACAGCGTCGTCGGCCTGGCAGACCGAGATCATCCGCACCATGTCGGCAGGAGATCGGCAGGAGATCGCCGGGTACACGCTCGTCTTCGAGGGGGCGGAGATGGTTGCGGGACCCAACTACGATGCCGAGCGCGGGACATTCCTGGTGACGGCAGACGGCCGCCACATCACCCGCCTCGAACCGGAACGGCGCGCCTACCTCGTCCAGGCGACGCAGACGACGGAAGCCGCCATTCACACCACGCTTCTGGCCGATCTCTACGTCGTCATCGGCGACGCCGTCGGTGACGGGGCCCATGTCGTGCGCCTCTACCACAACCCCCTGGTCCCGTGGATCTGGGGCGGCGCCCTGCTGATGGCGGCAGGAGGTGCCATCGGTCTCGTCCGCCGGAGAGGGGCGCCGCCATGACCGGCCGTCCGCGACGCCGCGATTGGGGGAGTGGCTGGCGTGCCTTGCTGCGACTCCTCCTCCTTCCCGCTCTCATCATCCTCGCTGCGCCGGAACCTCTCCATGCCGTGGAGCCCGACGAGATCCTCGCCGATCCGGCCATGGAGGCGCGCGCCCGCGATCTGGGGCGCGAACTGCGTTGCCTGGTTTGCCAGAATCAGTCGATCGAGGATTCCGATGCGCCTCTGGCGCGCGACCTGAGGGTGATCCTGCGCCAGCGTATCGAGGCCGGAGACAGCGACGAGGCGGCCGTCGCCTGGATTGTCGAGCGCTACGGCGACTACGTCCTTCTCAGGCCACCGTTGCGCACTGACACGGTGTTGCTCTGGGGAGCGCCTCTGGTGGCGCTCGTTGGCGGCGCCCTGGTGGTCTTCTTCGCCCTGCGCCGTAACCGGGGCTCCGGAACCGGGAATGCGCCATGATCCATCTGGCGCTCGCCAACGTCATCGCGGTAGCCCTTGTCCTGATGGCGCTGCCCCTTCTCTCGCCGGGTGGCGCCCCGCGACGCCGTGGCCTGATCGTCGCGACCTCCTTTGCCGTTATCGCCGGAGCGATCGCCATCTATGCGGCAATCGGATCGCCGCATCTCGCCGACCGGCCCCTTGCCGAACGCGGCGTCGCCACCACCGACCCCGAACTCGCCGGTCTCATGGAGCGCGCCCGCAGCCGCCTGGAGGAGGAACCGACGGACATCGAGGCCTGGATCTGGATCGCCAATGCCCAGGGTCTTTCCCGGCGCTATGACGAGGCGGCACTCGCCATGGCCGAGGCAGCCGCGCTCGATCCGGGCAATGCCGAACACCTCGCCCGGCAGGGTGAATTCATCGTGCTCGCCCACGACGGACTGGTGACCCCTGCAGCACGGCTCCTTTTCGCGCAATCCCTTGGCATCGACGCCGACCAGCCGGTGGCGCGCTTCTATGGCGGCGTTGCCCTGGCGCAGGCCGGCGACACGGCGCGCGCGCTGGTGGTCTGGCGCGACCTTCTCGCCGATTCACCCGTGGACGCGCCATGGATCGGCGAACTGCGCCGTCACATGGCGGACGCCGGGGAGATGGCAGGTGATTCCGTCGACGGCACCCAGGAGATGATTACCGGCATGGTTGAAGGCCTTGCCCGTCGTCTCGAGGACGAGCCGGACGACCTCGAGGGGTGGAAGCGCCTCGCCCACTCCTACACCGTGCTCGAAGACTGGCCGAAGGCGCGCCAGGCTTACGAGCGGGCCCTCGAACTGGCGCCCGGCGACACCGGTCTCGTGGACGGCTTCGCGGCAGCGGTCGCCGCACCCGTCGACCGCACGACCGGTGTCTCCGCCACCGTTCTGGCCGACATGGAACGGGTACTCGAGGTCCGGCCCGACAACCCCCATGCCCTCTACGTCACCGGCCTTGCAGCGGCGTTGAGCGGCGATGCCGACGGCGCCCGCGAACGCTGGACGCGCCTTCAGGCTCTCTTCGAGCCGTCGACGAGCGAGTACGCGAGCGTCGGGATGCTCCTCGAGAGCATCGAGTGAGAGGCCGGCCCCTATCTCTCGTGCCGGTTGAACCAAACTTCCTTGGCCAGGCGCAGCTTGACGCCAAGACGCGTGAGGAAAGCAGGAGGAAGCGGCTGGGGACTCCCGAGACTCTCCATGTAGGAGATGAGGTCGTTCTCGCGCCCGCACGCCATGTCGGCAGCGAGCAGCCCGCCGATGGTGCCCTTGGTGACGCCGACCGCATTCTGGCAGACAGCGGCCCAGACATTGCCGGCGACCTGGCCAAAGCCCGGAGCACCGTTGCGTGACAGGCATATGAACCCTGTCCAGGTGTGCTCCATCGTCACGTCGCCGAGCATGGGGAACCGGGCCTGGAAAAGGGCATCGTGGTCCCGCCGTGCCGTCATCTGCTCGGCTCTCGTGACCCGGAACTCCGGTGCGTAGCGAAAGCCCTGGCGAATCAGGATCCGGTGATCCCGGGTGAACCGCATGGTGATGCCGGCAATGGCGTTGGCCGGCGTGATTCCCCAGTCGTCCTCGCCTCCGAGCGCCAGGCGCTCTGCCTCGTTCAGGGGCCGCGTCAGGCTGGCATGGGCGGCGATCGGCACGAGATGGCGCCGGAAGAACCCGAACTCGCCGGCAAAGCCGTTGGTGGCGAGAATCATGCGCGCCGCCCGCACGTTGCCTCCCGGGGTCGCGAGTTCCACCCCGTTTCGCAAGGTCATCGATGTGACGGGCGTGTTCTCGTAGAGGCTGACCCCCTCGGGAAGATGATCGGCCAGACCGCGGGTCAGCGCCGCCGGATTGAAGAGGACGCAGCCTGGCGTATAGACCGCCGCGTGGAACGCCGACGTTCCCACCTCGCCCGCAAGCGCATCCCGGTCCAGCCAGCGGAAGGGCTCGCCGAGCGCCTCAAGCTCCCGGGCGAAGGGCTCCAGAATCTCCCTTCTTCCGCGCTCCGAGCGGGCGGTATGGTACTTGCCCCGCCGGCTCCAGTCGCAGGCGATGCCGTGGCCCCGGATGGCTTCGTCGAGGTGATCGATGGCGGCGCGCGCCAGGGCCATGAAGCGATGGCTGCCCTCGAGTTCAGCCAGCGAATCACCGACGTTGTGGGGGAGGTCGATGGCAAAGCCGCTGTTGCGTCCCGAAGCGTTCTCCCCCGCCTCGCCGGCATCGAGCAGGACGATGCGGTCATCGGGCCTGTTTTCAGCGAGGCGCCGCGCCGCCGCCAGACCGGCCCATCCCGCGCCCACGACCACCCAGTCGGCCACTACATCCCCGGCAAGCGGAGAGCGCGGTGTCCGCGGCCCGAGAATGCGGCTCCAGCCGTTGGTCGTGTCATTGACCGGCAGAACCCCGATCGTACGTGTGTCCGGCATCGTCCGGCCTCTCTCCCGTCAGCCCTGAGGTCTTCGGTGACCCTGCAGAGGCGCGGTCCAACCTAGCATGGCGCCTTTCATCCGACGATGTGCAGCACCGCTCAACAAGGGCGGTTGTCACCGAGACCCCCGACCGGACAACCCGTGTGCTCACGGAATTCTCCACAACCGCGACATCGGCACTGCATGAAAACGATCGCCGAAGGGAATACCTGCCTCGCCGTCATAGAGCACGATTGCGCGCAGGAGCCGCGGCGGGTCGTCGAACGAGCGGGTCCGCGTTATGTCCCTGACGTCGCGCTGGACGAGCGCCTCCACATAGTTGCGATACCGGTTTGCCGAGCGCCTCGCTGTCGGGCGCTCCATTGCTGCGGGATAGAAGACCGGATTCCGCACCGGCCGAATGCAGGTTCAGAGTGCGGCTGATTGCAAGGTTGTATGTCGGCCAATTGAAGACCAATCCATCGGTTGCCTTTGAGAGAGTGCCGGTGACCAGTCTCGATTGACCCTGCAGAGGCGCGCTCCAACATAGCACGGTGCCTACCATGCGGCGATGTGCCGCTCCGCTCATCAAGGGCTTCTGCCACCGGGACGCCATGCGACTGCGAGGCCGCGGGACTCCGGACCGTTGGCAGCAAGATCGGACAACTTCCCTCACGGTTCGGCCGAACGGAGTCCAGGGCTGGTCCAACGGGGTTTCAGTGTGGCGCCCAAGACTCTCGACCAAGAGCCCCCTGCGGCGGCAACTTGACCCCACACGCAAGCATTGAAACGGCCACGGAAGACCCATATGGTAGACATACTGCAATCTTTCTACCGAGAAGAACGATGGGCCTCAACATCAAGAACGACGACACGTGCTCGCTGGCCAGGGAACTCGCGACGCTGACCGGAGAGACCATGACGGGCGCGATTACCGTCGCGTTGCGCGAACGTCTGGAACGTGAGCAGCGTCGCCGCAGCATGGAAGCCCGAGCCGGGGAACTCCGCGCCATCGCAGAACGTTGCGCGAAACTCATGGGACCCGGGCTGCCGTCTGTCGAACATGGCGACATGCTCTATGATGACCAGGGTTTGCCCAGGTGATCATCGACAGTTCCGCTCTGCTTGCAGTGCTGAATCGGGAACCCGATTCCAGTCGCCTTGAAGCGGCGATGCGAACCGCGGCACCGTGTCGAATGTCGGTGGCCAACATTCTGGAAACGTCCATCGTGGTTGAGAGTCGAGGCGGGGCGGAGGCCGGCCGCGAGCTGGACGCGTTCCTTGAGCATGCAGCAATCGAACCCGTCCCGGTCACCGCCACCCATCTCGAAGCGGCGCGGCGTGCCTGGCGACGGTTCGGCAAGGGCCGGCATCCGGCAGGGTTGAACTATGGTGACTGCTTCGCCTACGCGCTTGCTCGAACGACAGGGGAACCGCTGCTCTACCAGGGCAACGACTTTGCCCGCACCGACATTCCGGCAGCCATACCGCCTTTGCATGGATTGTCCTAGAGAGGTTACGCGGAAGGCCCGCCTGGAAGAACCGGGCAGATCTTCAGGCGATCTGCACCTGGCGACTTGCGAAGGCCCTGCGGCATGCCAACCCGCAAGGCCCGTTGCTATCCCTAGGCATCGGCTTCATTCTTCTGTTCTCCCTCGATGCCGGCGCGGCGGGCAAGCGTGCCGGCGAACAGCCAGCTCGTCGCCGCCATGCCCGCTGCCACCGCGAGGCTTGCGACGAGGCCTCCCGCCTGGAAGCTAAGGCCGGAGAGCAGCGTGCCGACAAGGCGTCCGGCAGCGTTGGACATGTAGTAGAAGCCGACATCCATGGTCACCCGTTCGGCGCGGCTGAGCGCCAGGATCAGATAGGAGTGGAGCGAGGAGCTGAGGGCGAACACGACGCCGAAGGCGAGCAGAACCGCGACCAGGAGAGCCGTCAGCGCCGTCCCTTCCATGGCGGCGGCAGCCACCGCCAGCAGGGCCGGAATCAGGGTCAGCACGCCGACCCAGAACCGCGCCAGCCGAATGGCGTCGCCCACGCTCTTTTCCCGCGCGTTGAGCAGCTTCGGGGCCAGCACCTGCACGGCTCCGTAACCGATGATCCAGAGCGCCATGAAACCGCCGACGAGAAAGAAGGCGGCGCGATCCGATTCGGGCGTCCCATCCGACAGCACGGTGTAGAAGTAGACGGGAAGCGCCACGACGAACCACACATCGCGCGCACCGAAGAGGAAGAGACGCGCCGCGGACAACCGGTTCACCAGCGGGCTCCTCGAAAACACCTCGCGGAACGCCGCCTTCCGGTCGCCGCCCGGCAGGCCAGCCGGCATGCAGGCCATGACGGCTGCGAGAATGACCGCCAGCACCATCGCCATGCCGAAGAGCGCCGCCTCGAAGCCCGCCAGCGCCAGCAGGGCAGCGCCCAGAAGGAAGCCCAGGCCCTTCACTGCGTTTTTCGAGCCCGTCAGCGTTGCCGTCCAGCGGAACAGCGCACCCTGCTCCTGCGGAGCGAGAATCCTGACGGCGCTCTTGGCGCTCATCTTGGAGAGGTCCTTGGCGATCCCGGAGAGGCCCTGCGCCGCCATCACGAAGGCAACCGAAAGCGCCGTCGTCCAAGCCGGGTCGAGCTGCATCAGCGCCGCCAGGGCAACGATCTGAAGGCCGAGCCCGACATAGAGCGTGGAGGTGAGCCCGAAACGGGCCGCGACCCAACCCGCCGACAGGTTGGTCACGATGCCCATGAATTCATAGAGCAGGAAGAGATAGGCGAGCTGGACGGGAGAGAAGCCGAGCGTGTGGAAGTGCAGCAGAATCAGCATGCGGAGCGCGCCGTCGGTCAGCATGAAAGTCCAGTAGGCTGCGGTAACGGCGATGTAGGCGGCGACCGCACCGTGCCTCGCCGGCGGTTCCACGGTCACTCCAGGCTGTCCGACACGAGACCCACGACGTCTGCCAGACGGCAACTGTAGCCCCATTCACTGTCGTACCAGGCATAGACCTTGGCCTGCGTGCCGTCGACGACCATGGTCGCCGGACCGTCCACCACGGCCGAGCGCGGGTCATTCAGGAAGTCCGTCGAGACCAGCGGCCGCGCCTCGTAACCGAGAATTCCCTCGAGCGGCCCGGCGGCCCACCTGGCGAACAGCGTGTTGATCTCCTCGACGTCCGTATCCCGTACCAACTCGAAGACGCAGTCCGTCAGCGAGGCGTTCAGCAGCGGCACCCGCACCGCATGGCCGTTCAGCCGCCCCGCAAGCTCGGGATAGATGAGGCCGATGGCCGTTGCCGAACCCGTGGTCGTCGGAACGAGCGCGTTGAGCGCGGAGCGCGCCCGGCGCAGGTCGCGGTGCGGCCGGTCGACGATGGTCTGGCTGTTGGTGACATTGTGGATTGTCGTGATCGAGCCGTGCCGGATGCCGATTTCCTCGTGCAGCACCCTGACGACGGGCGCCAGACAGTTGGTGGTGCAGCTCGCCGCCGTCACCACGTCGTGTCGTTCTGGATCGTAGAGCGCTTGGTTGACTCCGTAGACGAGGTTGAGCGCCCCTTCCTCCTTGACGGGCGCCGACACCGCGACCTTGGCGACGCCGGCGTCGAAATAGGGCTGGAGAGCCCGCATCGTCCTGAAGCGGCCCGTGCAGTCCACGACGAGATCGATACCGTGCTCCCTCAGCGGCAGGTCTTCGATGCGCCCGGTCCCGGCAATCTCGATGTCGTGGCCGTTGACGACGACTGCGCCCTCCCGGTGGTCGATCCGGGCATTCATGCGCCCGTGCACGGTGTCGAACTCCAGGAGATGCGCGTGAGAGGCGGCATCGCCCGCGCGATCATTCCCCAGCACAACCTCGTCCAGGCGTCCGGCGGCGTCGAGCGCCCGTAGAAAGAGCTTGCCGATACGCCCAAGACCGTTGACCGCAATGCGCGCCACCGCCCCAACCCGGATTGAAGGAACCCCTAGGACCATAGTGCCGGTTTGTGACAGTCCGGTGACAGCACCGGCCAGGTGGGCGCTGGATGAAGAACTCGAAACGACCGGGACGTCACGGCCGCGACGTATTGGCCCGTGACCCTCTCTCCGGAATTCGATCCACGGCGAGTATCACCGCGACGGTTGCCGGGCTAGAGCACGCCGGACTGGCTTTCAGGGAGAATCTGGCCGCCGTCGACGATGATGGTCTGGCCGGTCACGTAACGTGCTTCGTCGCTGACGAGGTAGAGCGCCGCATAGGCGATATCCTCCGGCATGCCGAGTTCGCCCATGGGGATGGCGGGCACCATCGCGTCCTCATGCTCGCGCGCTTCGCGCGAACCGGGGCGGCGGATCAGGATGTTGCCGGGCTCGACGGCGTTGATCGTGACGCCCTTTTTGGCGACTTCCAGGGCCGCCGCCTTGATGAAGCCGTTCACACCGGCCTTCGAGGCGCAGTAGTGGCTCCACCCGGGCATGGCCACCCGCGGGCCCGAGATCGATGAGGTTACGACGATCCGTCCGTAACGGCGGCGGACCATGTGGGGGAGAACGGCCTTCGCGATCAGGAAGAGGCTCTTGAGGTTCGTATCGAGCACGTGGTCCCACTCGGACTCTTTCATCCTGGCGATCGTCGATGACGGGAAAACGCCTGCGTTGTGGGCGACGATATCGATTGCGCCGAGGCGTTTCCGGGCCTCTTTGATCATGGTCTTGACCTGTTCAGCATCGGCGACATCGGTCTCCATCGCCGAGGCCTCTCCGCCAGCCATCGAGATCTGGCGCGCGACCGCCTCTCCGCGGCCGACGGTGCGCGTTGCGATCACGACCCGTGCGCCCTCGCTTGCGAAAACCCTGGCGATGCCGGCTCCGATACCGCGTCCGCCCCCGGTGACAAGCGCGGTTTTTCCATCCAGCCTTCCTCCCATGACGCATCCCTTTCCCGGACAATGAGGCGCAAGTCTGGGCGAAGAAGAGAATCACGGCAAGAATGGGGCCGTGGCGTTGCGCGCAACGCGGGAACCGAGCCTGTTGCTGCCCTACCAGTTGATTCGGCGACTATGTCCGTCTGATTTCGGTGACCGGCACGAGGATGCCGGGAATTCGGTGGGGCTTGGATGGCGAGGCGACACGAAAGCCCGCACGAGAACGCTGTTTCTATCCTCCAAGATAGGCACTCTTGAGGTACTCGTTCCGGGCGAGTTCGTTGGAGGCGCCTTCAAGCACGACCCTTCCCGTTTCCAGAACATAGCCGCGGTCGGCCAGGCGCAGGGCCAGGGAAGCATTCTGCTCGACCAGGACAATGGACAGTCCGTCGTCACGCAACTCCCGGATGATATCGGCAATCTCGGCGACCATGATCGGCGCGAGCCCCAGCGATGGTTCGTCCATGAGGACAAGCCGGGGCTGCGCCATCAGGGCACGGCCGATTGCCACCATTTGCTGCTGTCCGCCACTCAGCGTTCTCGCCAACTGGTTCTCGCGCTCCCTGAGGATGGGAAAGTGCCTGTAGACTCTCTCGAACCCCTCCCGGATGGCGTTTCTGTCTCTCTGCAGCCATGCGCCCACACGCAGGTTGTGGCGCACTGACATGAGTCCGAAGAGCCGTCTGCCCTCCGGGACATGGGCAATTCCAGCTGCAACGATCCGGTGCGGCGGGAGCCGATCGATTCGGCCGTCGTTGAATCCGATTGTACCCGCCGAGCATCTCAGTATGCCCGAGATCGCCTTGAGGATGGACGTCTTCCCTGCGCCGTTGGCTCCAATGAGCGTGATGATGCTGCCGGCATCGACCTTCAGCGACACCCCCTTGACGGCCTCGACCTTGTCGTAGTGAACATGAAGATCGTTGACATCAAGCAGCATCGAGCCCGGATCCCAGATAGGCTTCGTGAACGGCCGCGTTTTTCTGGATCGCATCGGGAGCACCTTCTGCGATCTTGGTTCCGAAATTGAGTACCGTGATGGTATCGCAAAGACCCATCACCACCTTCATGTCATGCTCAATCAACAGGATGGTGACACCACCCTCACGGATTCTTGCGATGAGATCCACCATGCCGCCGGTCTCTTCGGTGTTCATGCCCGTGCAGGGTTCGTCGAGGAGCAGGATCTTCGGCCGAGCCGCCAGCGCAATCGCAATGCCAAGGGCG
>JAJEBJ010000460.1 GCA_022822575.1 Alphaproteobacteria bacterium
CATCGATCTTCATGAGGATTCCCCGAAGCCGCGCCCGACAGAGCCGGCCACTCCGGTCTGGCGGACCAGGTCGCACGGAGCACTCGCCGGCACACGTTGATGGCGCCGGTACGCGAGCCTGTTTCCGTCACAGGACCCGCCGGCACCCGGCCAGGCCCCCGTACTGTCTAAGGCCGGACACCCGGCGCCGGATGTTCCGAAGGCGACATGATCACATCCCCTGACAGTCATGGCCGGCATTCCCTTCAGCGATGGCGGCGAAGTCTACTCCAGACCCCCGGCCAGCGCACAACCGGAGACGTGGATGCTAGCGGATCAGGGGCCCGCGGTTGACTTTGGGGCGTCAATCGCGGACCTTCCGGCGCCTTCCATCAGGACTTCCTGCCCTTCCCGAGGTCTCATCGACCATGACGGCCGCCCGCACCATCCGCCTCGGTCTTCCCAAGGGCCGCATGCAGGACAATGTCCATGCCCTCCTCGAGGATGCGGGCATTCACATCCGTTCGGGACGCGTCACCAGCGCCCGCGACTACCGGCCGGCGATCTCGCTGCCGGATTTCGATGCCAAGCTTCTCAAGCCCCAGAACATCGTCGAGATGCTCCACATCGGCAGCCGCGACATCGGCTTTACCGGCCGCGACTGGGTGATCGAGAAGGAGGCTGATCTTGTCGAACTCGTTGACACCGGTCTCGATCCGGTGGAACTCGTTGCCGCGGCGCCCGTGAAGATCCTGGAAGACGGCCGTTTGCCCGACCGCCACCTGGTGGTGGCGAGCGAGTACGAGCGCCTGACACGCTCGTGGATTGCCGATGCATCGCTTGACGCCACCTTCGTGCGCTCATACGGAGCCACCGAGGTGTTCCCGCCGGAGGATGCCGATTGCATCATCGACAACTCGGCAACCGGAGCCACGCTGCGCGCCAACGGACTGGAGACCGTTGCCTCCATCCTGGCGTCGTCAACCTGCCTCTTTGCGCATCCAGCAGCCCTTGACGATGCAGAAAAGCGCGACGCCATATCGAGTTTTGCGATGATGATCCGTTCGGTCATCGATGCCAGACGCAGGGTGATGGTCGAAGTGAACGTCACAGCCGAGTACCTCGAACCGGTCGTTTCCAGCCTGCCTTCCATGCGCGAGCCGACCATCTCGCCGCTTCACGGAAACAGCGGTTACGCCGTCAAGGCTGCCGTGCCTCGCAACGAGCTGGCGCATATCATTCCGCGCATCAAGGCGATGGGCGGCACCGACATCGTTGTCAGTCCCATCAGCAATATCGTGGCATGAGGCCGAAGGCCATCGGCGCACGGGAGAATCAAGATGGAACGCGTTGCGACAGTCAGCCGATCAACCCGAGAGACCGCCGTGACGGTCACCGTCAATCTTGACGGCACCGGCAAGAGCGATGTCGTCACCGGTCTCAGATTTCTCGATCACCTCCTGGACTCCCTGACACGACACAGCCGCATGGATGTGGCGCTTCACGCCGAGGGCGACCTGGATGTCGATGATCATCACACGGCGGAAGACTGTGCCCTGGCGCTCGGTGCGGCAGTCGACGAAGCCCTGGGAGACAAGCGCGGCATCCGCCGCTTCGCCGACGCCCATGTGCCGCTCGACGAAGCCGTGGCAAGGGCGGTGATCGATCTTTCCGGACGCCCCTTTGCCCATGTCGATCTGGGTCTGAAGCGCGAGCGCATCGGCGATACGGCAGCGGAGATGATTCCGCACGTTCTTTCGAGTTTTGCCATGACCGGGCACCTCACGCTTCATGTCGACGTGCTGCGCGGCATCAATGACCACCACCGCGCCGAAGCGGCCTTCAAGGCGGTTGCTGTCGCCTTGCGCCAGGCGGTCGCTTTCGACGGTCACGACGAGATCCCGAGCACGAAAGGACGTCTGTGACGGTGCCCGAGGTCGTGGTCTGCCGCACCGGAACGGCCAATCTTGCCTCGGTCCTCGCCGCACTCAGACGTGCCGGCGGCGTGGCCCGTACCGGTCGTTCGGCCGACGAAATCCTGACGGCCACCCATGTCGTGCTGCCTGGCGTGGGGACCTTTGGCGCGGCCATGGACACGCTTCGCGACACCGGTACGGACGATGCCCTGAAGCAGCGCATCGATAGCGGGAAGCCGCTTCTCGCCATCTGTGTCGGATTTCAGCTTCTGTGCCGCTCCAGCGAGGAATCCCCCGGCGCCACCGGCCTTGGCCTCATCGATGACAGGGTGACGCGGTTTCCTGAAGAGGTGCGGGTTCCCCAGTTCGGCTGGAACAGCCTGGCGCCCGACAGCGGTTGCAGGACACTCGCCGCCGGCCACGCCTACTTTGCCAACTCCTATCGTCTCGAACGCGCGCCCCGGGACTGGCGGGCCGCCACTTCGGACCATGGCGGTCCCTTCGTTGCCGCACTGGAGCGCGATACCCTTGTCGCCTGCCAGTTTCATCCGGAACTTTCGGGTTCCTGGGGCGCGGCACTGATCCGCCGCTGGCTGGCCATGCCATGTTGACTGCGCGGGTCATCCCCTGCCTCGATGTCGACGCCGGGCGCGTTGTCAAGGGCGTCCGTTTCCAGGGGTTGAAGGACGCTGGCGACCCGGTGGAGCTGGCCACGGCCTACGAACAGCAGGGTGCCGACGAGATCGTCATGCTGGACGTGTCGGCAACGCCTCAAGGCAGGCACAACGCCCGCGACGCCGTGGCAGCGGTGCGCCAGAACCTGGGCACTCCGCTGACCGTGGGCGGCGGCGTCAGGTCGGTTGACGACGCCGGAGCCCTGCTTGAGGCCGGTGCTGACAAGGTCGCGGCCAACACCGCGGCCGTCTCGAGACCGGAACTCCTCGCGGAGATGGCCCGGAAGTTCGGACGCCAGTGCACAGTCGTGGCCATCGATGCCGCCGCCCATGGAGAAATCTGGGAGGTCGTCACCCTGTCGGGTCGCCAGCGCACGGGCATGGATGCCGTTCACTGGGCCGTCCGGGCGGTTGAACAGGGCGCCGGCGAGATCCTGCTGACAAGCTGGGACCGCGACGGCACCCGTTCCGGCTACGAGACCAGGCTCATCGCCACCGTGGCTGCCGCAGTGCCGGTACCGGTTATCGCCTCTGGCGGCGCCGCCTCGCCTGCCCATCTCGTCGAGGCTCTCAGACACGGCGCCGACGCAGTGCTGGCCGCCTCCATATTCCACGAGTCCGACTACACGGTCGGAGACGTCAAGCGGGCCATGACGGAGGCGGGCATCCCGACACGACCGGGTCCCGGGCACGAACACCAGGGGGCACACGCATGATCATCCCGTCGATCGACCTGTCGAATGGCCAGGCCGTCCAGCTCGTCGGCGGCAGGGAACCACGTATCGAGGCTGGTGATCCCCGGCCGATCGCCGAGCGCTTCCGCCTGGCCGGAGAGATCGCGGTCATCGACCTCGACGCCGCCCGGGGCACCGGTCACAACCGTGCTCTCATCGAGGAACTCGTACGCATGGCACCCTGCCGTGTCGGGGGCGGCATCCGGGACGTCGAGGCGGCACGGCACTGGCTCGATGCCGGTGCCCGCAAGATCATCCTCGGAACCGCGGCTACACCGGAGATTCTCTCTCAACTGCCGCGCCAGCGTGTCATCGTCGCCCTCGATGCCCTGCATGACGAGGTGGTCACCCACGGCTGGACGACACGAAGCGGTGAGACCGTGGAGACCGGGATGACACGACTTCGCGGCCTCGCCGGCGGCTTTCTCGTCACCTTCGTCGAGCGCGAGGGGAAGATGGAAGGAACGGATCTCGACCGCGCCCTTGCCCTCGCCAGGGCAACAGGCGATGCCCGTCTGACGGTGGCAGGCGGGTTTACCGACCCCCCGGAAATCGCCACGGCCGACCGTGCCGGCATCGACGCCCAGGTCGGGATGGCGCTCTATTCGGGCGCCCTTCACCTTGCCGATGCCATTGCAGCGCCGCTGGTCAGTGACAGAGCGGATGGCCTGTGGCCGACCGTCGTGGTGGACGAGCACCAGCGGGCCCTGGGTCTGGCGTGGTCGGATGCCGAGAGCCTTCGGGCTGCGGTTGACCGGAAGGCGGGTGTCTATCACTCGCGCACCCGGGGTCTGTGGATCAAGGGTGAGACGTCCGGCGCCACCCAGGATCTGCTGAGAATCGACGCCGACTGTGACCGCGATGCCCTGAAGTTCACCGTGCGCCAGGCGGGCAGCGGCTTCTGTCACCTCGGAACCCGGACCTGCTGGGGCGACGATGCGGGTCTTCCGGCCCTTGTCCGTGTTCTCGCCGACCGCCTGACGGACGCACCCGCCGGCTCCTACACCTTCCGGCTCCTGCGCGACCCGGCGGCCATCGAGGCAAAGCTCCTCGAGGAAGCCGGTGAACTGGCCAGGGCCGGAACAGCGGCCGATGTCATCCACGAGGCGGCCGATGTCATCTTCTTTGCCCTGATCGCAGCAGTGCGCGCCGGCGTGGACCTCGCCGACATCGAGGGAGAACTCGACCGTCGGGCCCTCGCCATCACCAGGCGCTCCGCCACCTGAAGGCACGGGCCTCCCCAAAAAGTTGTCTTTGCCGGCGATCTGCCCCTTGAACTCGCCGCTCTGCCTCCTACATGACTGTTGGCACTCTCCTCCGGTGAGTGCCAACAGTGCTTGAACCCGGAAGGAATCACATTCATACAGGAGGTTGCAACATGGCGTTCCGTCCGTTGCACGACCGCGTTCTGGTTCGTCGCCTCGACAGCGACGAAGTCACCGCGGGCGGCATCATCATTCCAGACACTGCCAAGGAAAAACCGATGGAGGGCGAAGTCGTCGCCACCGGTCCTGGCGCCCGCGACGAGTCCGGTGCGATCCAGGCGCTCGACGTCAAGGCGGGTGACCGAATCCTTTTCGGCAAGTGGTCTGGCACCGAGGTCAAGATCGATGGCGACGAACTCCTCATCATGAAGGAGTCCGACATCATGGGCGTCATCGAGTGAGACTTTAGGAAGCGAACCCAAAGGAGATAACAGCAAGATGGCTGCCAAAGAGGTCAAATTCTCAGCTGACGCGCGCGCTCGCCTGATGCGCGGCGTCAACGTTCTCGCCGATGCCGTCAGGGTGACCCTCGGGCCCAAGGGCCGGACCGTCGTTCTCGACAAGTCGTTCGGCGCCCCCCGCATCACCAAGGACGGGGTCACTGTCGCCAAGGAAATCGAGCTTGAGGACAAGTTCGAGAACATGGGCGCCCAGATGGTCCGCGAGGTCGCGTCGAAGACGAACGACGTCGCCGGTGACGGCACGACGACTGCGACGGTTCTCGCCCAGGCGATCGTGCGTGAAGGAAGCAAGGCGGTTGCCGCCGGGCTCAACCCCATGGATCTGCGTCGCGGCACGGAAGCCGCCGTGAAGGCCGTAGTCGAGGATCTTGAGAAGCGTTCGCGCAAGATCAAGTCATCCGACGAGGTGGCCCAGGTGGGCACGATCTCCGCCAATGGCGACACCGAGGTCGGGCGCATGATTGCAGAGGCGATGCAGACCGTCGGAAACGAGGGTGTGATCACCGTCGAGGAAGCCAAGTCCCGCGACACGGAACTCGATGTCGTCGAGGGCATGCAGTTCGACCGTGGTTATCTGTCGCCCTACTTCATCACCGATCCCGACAAGATGAAGACCGAGTACGAGGATGTCGCGATCCTGATCCACGAGAAGAAGCTGTCGAGCCTTCAGGCCATGCTGCCCATTCTCGAGGAAGTCGCGAAGTCGAGCCGGCCGTTGCTCATCATCGCCGAGGATGTCGAGGGCGAGGCACTTGCCACTCTCGTCGTCAACCGCCTGCGCGGAGGCCTCAAGGTCGCAGCCTGCAAGGCGCCCGGCTTTGGCGACCGCCGAAAGGCCATGCTCGAGGACATCGCCATCCTGACCGGTGGCCAGGTGATCAGCGAGGATGTGGGCATCAAGCTCGAGAACGTCACCCTCGACATGCTCGGCAAGGCCAAGCGCGTAGTCGTCAAGAAGGACGACACCACGGTCGTCGGCGGCGCCGGCAAGAAGGCCGACATCAAGGGCCGCTGCAACCAGATCCGCCAGCAGATCGAGTCCACGACCTCCGACTATGACCGCGAGAAGCTGCAGGAGCGGCTGGCCAAGCTCGCCGGCGGCGTCGCCGTGATCAAGGTCGGCGGTTCCACCGAGGTCGAGGTCAAGGAGCGCAAGGATCTCGTCGAGGATGCGATGAACTCGACCCGTGCCGCTGTCGAGGAAGGCATCGTGCCAGGCGGTGGCGCCGCCCTGCTCTATGCCAGGCGCGCGCTTGACAAGATCAAGCTCGACGACCCCGACCAGCAGGTCGGTGTCGACATCGTCCGCAAGGCGATCGAGTACCCGGCACGGCAGATTGCCGAGAACGCCGGGCTCGACGGCGCGGTCGTCACCGGCAAGATCCTCGAGAAGAACGACAGGAATTGGGGATTCGATGCCCAGGCCGAGGACTACAAGGATCTGGTCAAGGCGGGCATCATCGATCCCACCAAGGTCGTTCGCACGGCTCTGCAGGACGCCGCCTCGGTGGCCGGCCTGCTGATCACCACGGAAGCGATGATCGCCGAGAAGCCGAAGAAGGATGCGTCCGCCGCGCCTCCAGGTGGCGGCATGGACGACAT
>JAJEBJ010000252.1 GCA_022822575.1 Alphaproteobacteria bacterium
TCGTGCATGAACTGCGCCGTCACCACGCGGAAGGTCATCACCAATCCTCCCGGCGCGTGCCGTTGCCGGGCCTCTCTTCCGGCGGGAGCGATGCAAGGCTTGCCCAGTACTGGCCCGCGAAGGCGAGGTAGCCCGGAATGACATGGCCGTGGCGCGGGGCGATGCGGTCGAATGCCTCGTGGAGGGCGTGGAACGGAACGGACGGGAAGACGTGGTGCTCGGTGTGATAGGGCATCTGCCAGGCGAGCCAGCGCACCGCGGCGTTGGTTCTCATGGTGCGTGTGTTCTCGAGCATGTTGGAGTCGAAGGGGAGCAGTGTGTGCTCGGCCAGGAGGTAGAGCCTGAGTGACCAGGCCGAGAGTGCAAGGGGAGCGATCCAGTAGAGAAGCGGCGCCGGATCGGCAGCCCAGACGGCTGCGGCAAGAATCGCGACATAGCCGGCAAGATAGAGGCGCGCCTGGACGATGCAGGCCCGGCGCCCCGCATCATCGGGCACGAAGCGGTCCGTCACCCGGCCGCAGGCATGGCGCACCAGGGTCTTGCACGAGTTCCACCAGAAGGATTCGAGGCCGGTAAGATAGAAGATAAAGGAAAGGCGCGTCGCCGGTTTCGGCGTGTCGAGTTCGGGATCGGCACCCTCGATGTGCGTGAAGCGATGATGTTCGAAGTGAAAGTACCGGAACCAGGTCGAGGGCAGGAAGACGACGAACCCGGTGAGCCAGGCCACCGCATCGTTGAGCCATGTCGAGCGAAAGGCCGTGCGGTGAATGGTCTCGTGGAGAGGACAGAAGAGGAAGGTGAGCAGGACGCCGAGAACGATTTCGGCCGGAACCAGGAGCCACCACGTCCCGGCCACCAGCCAGACCACGACAGAGGCGGCGGCGATCGCGCCGAGGTGAGAAGCAAGCTGGACCAGTCCCTTGACATCCGAACGCCTGGAGAGCGCACGGATCTCGCGGAAGGAACAGATGTCCCTGACGGCGACAAACCCTTCCATCAGGCCGCGCGTCCGTAGAAGCCGAGGCGTTCGGCGGCGCTGAACACGACACCGGGACGATCAAAGTAGGAGAAGACGGCAATCAGGCGTTCGGTCTCGCCAATGACCGGTGTCACGCGGTGAGCCGTGTTCCGGCCCTTGAAGACCGTCAGCGTCCCTGCCTGCTGGACGTGGGTGCGCCTTGCCGCATCCCTGCCCTCCAGGAGGCCGGCCACACCGTCGAGGTCATCCTGGGCAAGATCCGGCCGGTACTCGAGATGACCGCCCTCCTGCGATGCCTGAATGAGAAGCGTGGTGGTGAACTCCGAGCGATCGAAATGCCATCCCAGTCCCTCGCCCTCCCGGTAGCCCATGACGTTGACCCGGGCCAGCGGGTCTTCCATGAGGTGAAGGCGCGGTTTTCCCATGACCCGGGCCAGAAAGTTCCGGAGCGGCGGCCACTCATAGAGGGCGTGCACGAAGCTCCAGGTGATCTGGTCATCGCACACCGTCCGGCTGGAGGTCTCCTGGAGTGCCAGTGCCGGATGGTCGGCGGCGATGCCCGGGGGCGTGTCGGTGAAGTAGATGTTGTGGCGCCGGGAATGAAAGAAGGACCGCTCGCGCACGAGGGGCAGCAGTTCCTCCGCTGCTCCCGCGATCGTCGCAGTCCTGACAAACGCCGGCAGGCTGCAGACGCCCAGCCTCGCCAGTTCTTCGCGGCACCTCTCGATCAGGGGCTCGCAGCGCCCGGGTTGATCGAGGGGGTAGCGTTCGAGGTCGAGGTGCTCATGGAGAACACCGGCAGCCTGAACGTCATGGGTCCGGTTCTGCATCCTGTCATCCGTGGTCAATCGGGAATGGAGCGGGTCTCCGGCGCCAGTCTGTTGCATACGGAACTGGTCAGGCACAATATAGACAAACAGGCACCGAAGCGGGAGTGATGGCCGAAACAGGCGGGAGACCCGGTTCCGAGACCATACTTCTACCGAAGGACGTTGCCCTCAAGGCCGAGGACGTCGGTCTCATGAAGGCGCGTATGGCGCCTGCCCGTCTCATTGTCCTTGCCATCATGGCGGGGGCCTTCATCGGTCTCGGCGCCATGGCCGCCATCACCATATGGACAGGTCTCGACCACGTTCCATTCGGCCTCATGCGCATGGCCGGAGGGCTCGGTTTCACACTGGGGCTGATTCTCGTTGTCCTGGGTGGCGTGGAGCTCTTTACCGGCAATGTTCTCATGATCATGTCGATAGCAAGCGGCCGCATGAGGCTGCGGACCCTGATGCGCGCATGGGGTCTCGTCTTTGTCGGGAACACCATCGGAGCCGTCGCCATTGCCGTGCTGGTGTTCCTCGCCGGACACCACGACCTCGACAACGGCGAGGCCGGTCGCGTCGCCATGCGCATTGCCGCCGCCAAGGCCGAGCTTCCCTTCATGCAGGCCTTCTTCCTCGGAGTCCTGTGCAATGCCCTGGTGTGCCTGGCGGTCTATCTTTGCTACGGCGCCGCGTCGACGACGGACAAGATCCTCGCCATCCTGCTTCCCATTGCCACCTTCGTTGCCGCCGGCTTCGAGCATTCCATCGCCAACATCTACTTCTTCACTCTGGCGCTGCTGATCGATGATCCGGACGCTGCCTACACGGCCGTCACCGTCTCGGCTGCCCTCAGGAATCTCGTGCCGGTGATTCTCGGGAACATCGTCGGGGGTGGTGTCCTTGTCGGTCTCGTCTACTGGTTCGTCTACGTCTACAGCGTACGCAAGTGAGACGGCCCGGCCCTTACGATCGGGGACGCAGGCTCAGGGGATCGTAGGCTGCCTCGCGGAGAACCCGCGCGGGGCGGGGCGTGCCGAGGATCATGACGTCGAGCGGTGTGTCCGGCCGTGCGGCTTCCGGCGTCACCCAGGCAAAGC
>JAJEBJ010000222.1 GCA_022822575.1 Alphaproteobacteria bacterium
GGCGGCTTCGGCGATCCTGCTGCCTGGAATGATGGCGACCGGCTGGTTGACATGCCAGCGCTCCACCAGGTTGTCATAGTAAGGCGAAAAGGGATTGCCTGACTGGCCGGGCATGGTGACGAAGTGCCCGGTCACGGGATCGTCGAGATCGATCACGGCACGCAGAGATGGGCCGTGGAAGGTGTTGAAGTGATCGCGCCCGGACGCGATACGGTAACTCGTGGCGAAGACGCTGTAGCCGTCACCGCCCAACGGAATGCTGACACCGGTCAGGGAGTCGAGAATGGGGACGAGACCGAAGAGCGGATGACGCAGGTGCATTGCGTGGATATCACCCCAGACCCAGCCTGACGGATCGCTTCCATGTGACCTGACGAGAGTGTCCGCAGCCTCGTCGAGGGCGCGGCCGGACACCTCGGCACACGTGAGGGTCTCGCCGGTCAGGGTATCGTTGCACCAACCGTGGACGTCATCACCGAGAGTCGCAAGAACGAACAGTGGGCGGTCCCTCCATGCCCGTTCGAAAAGTTCGCCCAGCTCGTCCGCATAAATCGCCCGGGTGAGGGCGCGATACCAGGTATGAAAGATCGTGGGCGCTATATGGTCGGCATCCATGGAGTAGTCCCAGTTCTCCAGATGAATCTGCAACAATCGCCCGGCTGTGGTCTGAGGTTTGCTGGTGAGGGCATGGGGAACCAGGGCCGAGGCAAGCCCCGACCAGGTGTCAAGCTGGAGGCGGTAGAAGGTGGCCGGGTCGAGACGTGTCCCGGTATCCAGAACATCGTGAATGCGTTGTGCCCGCCATTCGGGTTCCCATCGATGACTGAGGAAGTAGGGATAGTCTTTGCCGACGGGACGGTTGTTGGCGGCAACGATGATGCCGGACGGGGGATCGACGACGCGGGGCAAATCGTCGAAGGGGATGCGACCGGCCCAATCTGCTTCGCCGGAACTTCCGTCGACGGGAAGGCGGCCGTCACCGGAACGGCGCACGGGCACGAATCCCGGAGACAGCACTCCAATGGATCCATCTCTGTCGGCATAGATGATGTTCTGCATCGGACCGGCGAAGCTGCGTCCCGCGTTGTTGAAGGCCTGCCAGTTCTCGGCTGTGTGAAGAAGGAGCGATGCATTCACGCTCTGGTCGTCGTCATGCAGCATGGTCCAGGCAAGCGACAGCACCTCGTCGTCATCGGTGTCACCATCGAGGTATCTGACCATTCCCGTCAGAACAGGACCGTGGCGGGTTTCGAGCATCGTGACATGCTGGTTTCTGGAAAACCTGACCGCGATGGTCTCATCACGCACCGCAAAGGGCGCGGATCCGGCGGGTGTCATGTAGCGATCCGGGTTGTCCGGGTCACGCACCTCGACGAAGAGGTCCTGGGTGTCGGGTCCGGTGTTGGAGAGCGTCCAGGCGATGGCGCCGTTCGTGCCCACGAGAACGAATGGCATGCCGGGCAAGGTCGCGCCGGCGACGTTCAGTCCCGGCGCCGCCATGTGGGCAAGATACCAGACCGAAGGAATGGTGAAGCCCAGATGAGGATCGTTCGCGGCGATAGGGAATCCCGAAATGGTATGGCTGCCGCTCACCGCCCAGTTGTTGGAGCCGTTGTTGGCGTCGGGAAGATGACGGGCGAAGAATGCAGCGAATGCCGCGAAATCAATCCCTTCCTCGAGATCGATGACAGTTGTGTCACTGTCGGGAGACGGGGGGAGGAAACTTGCGGCCTTCTCCGGCCCCAGTCGTTGCACCAGCGCGGCATGCAGCGCCTCTTCGCGCCAGTTTCCCGAGAGCATGAGGGCCATGACCTTGAGCCAGGAGACGGAATCGGCGGGATGCCAGGGCTCCGGCTCATTGGCCAGAAGAAGTGCCAGTTCCGGTGCAGGGGGACCGGTGCGTGTGGCAAGCCAGGCATTCACGCCTGCTGCATAGGCCTCCAGGGCAGCACGAGCCTCGGGAGGAAGGCTGGCCACGGATGAACGCGCCGCCCGGTAGAGGTCGAGCAGGCGCAGGAAGCGGTCGTTGTCGGCAGCCAGAGAACCCAGGAGTTCGGCGACCCGTCCCTGAGCGCCACGGCGTTGCATCTCCATCTGGAAGAAGCGGTCCTGTGCATGGGCATAACCGAGCCCGAAGTAAGCATCCTCGGGCGACCCGGCATGGATGTGGGGTATGCCCCATTCATCGCGCAGGATGTCGACAGATCCGGAGATACCTTCGACACCGATCGTGCCGTCAATGTCGGGAAGGGTGGTCCTGAGCCAGAAGTAGAGGCCGGCGCCGGCGGCGGGAATCACCAGCATGATGACGAGAATCACACCGGTCACACGGCGCAGGAGTTTCCCCATCAAGCATCCTTCCGGGACCTAAGCTCCCGGAGAATGGCTTCGCGATGTTCATCGAGGCCCGGGACGCGGCCGCGCCGTGCAGGATCCTCGAACGCGGACAACTTGATCGGATTGCCTGACATCCGGATGGGGCCCACCCGGGCATCCTCGGCGGTGACGATCATGTTGCGTGAGGCAACGTGCGGATCAGACATGACATCCGCGACCGTGTTGATGGAGCCGCAGGGAACTCCGGCTTCCTGCAGCACGGCGAGCCAGTGATCACCCGGCTCGGTGGTCAGCACCTTCTCAAGCTCCTCCTGGAGGGCGTCGA
>JAJEBJ010000284.1 GCA_022822575.1 Alphaproteobacteria bacterium
ACATGCGGGCGGCCTGCCCTTTCTTGACGACAGAGGCCCGGCTGCAAGCGGCTGCGCCGACGAGGACAAGAAAGTCTGTAGCCCGGGACTGTCGGCAACGATGGATAGCGCTTCTCGCATGGCAAGGGTCATCAGAAGTTCGGAGCGTCCGCCCATGAGGCCACGGTCAGAATGAAGCCTGATGCGTTCGAACACATCCTGGCGTCGCTGCACGAGGCGGCGCTTGACGATGCCCGCTGGTCGAGCGCCTCCACGCAGATCGAGGAAGCCCTGGGAACCCATGGCTGCTCCCTGGTAAGCGGCGACGGGGATTCGGAAAGGGATTATCGATTCTACTTCTTGTGGACCTGCTTGCGCGGGGAACGGCGCCGGGACCTGGAGAAGCTCTGGTTAGAAAACTACTATTCCATCGATGAAGGGACGCCCCGGCTGCGGCGTCTCCCCTACAACAGGTTGTTCCACATCACGAGCCTCTACACAGATGAGGAACTGAAGACATCTGCAGCATACAACGCACTGCAAACCCTTGCCCATGCCGGAAACGCGATCAACGTGCGTCTCGACGGGCCTGGAGAAACGCGCATCATGTGGCAAATCAACGACCCTGTTGACGGTGAGGGCTGGTCGTCCGAGCAATGCGAATTGATCCAGAGTCTCCTGCCGCACATTCGCCAGACCGTGCACGTCCGTCATGCGCTGTCCGGCGCCAGTGCCCTGGGCTCCACGATGGCGGAACTGCTGGATGCCACCGACCTGGGCATCGTGCAGCTTGATGTGCGCGGACAGATCGTGGAGGTGAACGACCGCGCCCGGAGCCTGCTGCGGACCGGCGATGGCCTGTCCGACAAGGGCGGATTCCTTTTTGCCCGCACGCGTCAGGACAATGCCGGTCTCCAGGAACTTGTGGGCCGCGCCCTGCCACCGTTCGGGATTGAGGTCGCCGGAGGCTGGACGATTGTGGAACGCCCGGACGCATCGCCGCCCCTGGTGCTGCATGTGATCCCGGTAAGCCGGCAGGGAACGACCTACCCGACATGGCCGGTTGCGGCGCTGGTCCTGATCGTCGACCCGGCGAGCGGAGCCGATTTCGATGATGGCGTGGTTGCTGCAGCTCTCGATTTCACGAAGATGGAGAGCCGGGTGGCGGTGCTGCTGGCCCAGGGCATGAGCGTGAGCCAGATCGCGGTCACCATGGGGCGCAAGGAGAGCACCATCCGTTCGCACGTGAAGAACATGTTCGCCAAGCACGGACTCTCACGGCAGGCGGAACTGGTGCGGCTGGTGCAGTCCCTGGCCGGCGCTCCGCAGGCTCAAGGCTGAGGGCGGGAGCGGCAGCGGTCCGGCGTTGCCGCTGATTGCCCGGTATCGATCACCGTGCCTGGGCGGATGCGGTCCGTGTCCATGAGGAGGCGCTTCAGGATGGCAAAGCCTCCGGGAACCGTGCTTGTCATCAGAATATGGGCGCAAGCCTTGGTGCGGTGACGTCCGATGCCGCCTGGAAGCATACCATGCGCGATTTCATCGCCACTGCTCTGGTCCTGTTCTCGCGGTGGTTCCTGGAAATGGTGCCATGGACCTGCCTCGTTGCTTGAACGAGACAGGCAATCATGCTAACTGTCATATTTGACCTTTTCTACCCTTATAAGGTCTATATATGGCGGTTAGAGTGCTCTCTCCAAGTGCCCACCATGCCTTGCGGTCGCTGGGCGCTGATCTCAGGGTGGCCCGCCTGAAGCGGCGAATCCCGATGAAGGAGTTTGCAGAGCGCATGGGAGTGTCCGAGCGAACTGTCGCGCGCCTCGAGAAAGGCGATGGCGGGGTCGGCATCGGAACCCTGGCGATGGCGTGCATGGTGTTGGGGGAACTGGATCGCATCTCCGGTTTTCTTGATGCCGGAAGCGATGTCACCGGACTGCTCATGGAAAGGGAGAGGCTTCCAAGGCGCATCGACACAAGGCGACGACCGGAGGCGCCTTCAGGTTCGACGAATCGCACTCCGGCGCACTCCGGCAACAACGATGAAGAGGGTGTTGGATTCTGATGCCCGAGGCGATTGTGGCCTTGGGAAGCAGGAAGCGGGTCCTCGGCCGGTTGCGTTTCGAAACCGATGGCCGCCGCCAGCATTCGCAATTCGAATATGCGGATGAATGGCTCTCTCAACGGGACCGCTTTGCGCTTTCACCCGGATTGCCTCTACGCCGGGGAAGCCACTACAGTTCGGGAAAGGACGCCAGACGCCTGGCTATTCCAGGGTGCTTTTCCGATGCCGCTCCCGATGCCTGGGGCCGCGCCTTGATGACGAAGGCTCTGGGCGGCGGGCTCAGCGAATACGATCATCTCGTGTTGTCGGATGATCGCACGAGGCAAGGCGCCCTGCGGTTCCTGGGAGAGGACATGGAGCCTCTTTGCGGCCCTGGTCCGCCCATCCCCCGTCTCGTTGAGCTCGCACGCCTGCGAACTCTGGCACAACGGTTCGAGAAGGACCCGGACGGTGTCGAGCAAGAGGTGCGTGATCTTGTCGGTGTGGCGGGGTCTCTTGGTGGTGCACGCCCCAAGGCCAGTGTCGCAGGCGGCGGTCACTTGTGGATCGCAAAGTTCACTGCAGCACATGACACGAAACCGGTTGAGCGAGCAGAGGTGGCGGTCCTCAAACTTGCAGGGATGTGTGGTTTGCGCGCGGCCGAAGCACGACTGGAACTTCGTGACAGTGACACTCCCATCGCCCTCGTGAGGCGTTTTGATCGGCGTGGCGACGCACGCGTTCCCTACATGTCTGCGCGCAGCGCTCTGGACTGGAAAGATGATGAAGGAGGGTACTACACGGACATTGCAGAGGTGATCCGGCAGATCTCCAGCAAACCGGCCGACGATCTCCATGAACTGTGGCGGCGGATCGTCTTTACCATTCTTGTATCGAACCGGGACGATCACCTGAAGAACCATGGGTTCATCTATTCCGGGGGTGAACGGTGGAGGCTGTCGCCCGCCTTCGACATCAACCCGTCTCCATCACGGCATGGTGTTCTCGAGACGGGCATCATCCAGGGCGGAACATTCGAAGCGTCGCTCGATCTGGCCCTTGAGGCGTGCGAGTTCTTCGATGTCGAGTCGGCTACCGCCGTAGAGGAAGCGCGAAGGATGGCGAAGATCATCGCCGGCAACTGGAAGAGGGTCCTTCGCGACGAGGGATCGTCGGGCGACGAGATTCGCGGCTATGCGGAAGCCTTCGAACACGCTGAGGCAGAACGGGCCTTGAGCCTTCCAGCGCCGTTGCGGAAATCTCATCACGTCCGGTGATCGTATCCCGCAGCTTCGCAAGAACCTGGCGTCCGATGCGGCATGCGGCGTTCCGGGCCGGGACACTGTCCAAGTGTCAAGCCGCTGATCGATCACATTTCGGGCGAGTCAGCGTGATGACATCGCACTGCGCACTTCGACGCCCTGTCGCAGCAGGCACCAGGAATCCACTGCAGGGAAGCAGTCAGTCGTCCGCTTCTTCCTCACCCGACAGCTTTCGCCGAAACGAGCCGGGGGAGAGTATCGGCACGGTGAAAGTGCCTGCGAGCGCCAGGATGTCGGCATCGCCGGTGACAAGCACGTCCGCCTCTCCGGCCAGTGCAAGGTAGAGGAAGAATCGGTCGAACGGATCGCGGCATTCCGGTACTGCGACCAGCCTGGCGGGGGCATCGACACTTTCGCAATAGGGGAGGTAATCGTCGAGCAGTTCGCGCCGATCGTCGGCACTCAACGCAAACTTGGGGTAGGCGAGGACCCGGATCAACTCCGCAGTGGTCTCACGGCTGACGAGTGGGCGGATGCGGCCTTGCCTCCAGGCACCGCGCAGCCACGATACCTGGCCGGTGTGAAACAGCAGGGACGAGACCAGGACGTTTGTGTCAAGGACCGAACGGACTGGCCTCAATCGCCAGACCGCGCCCATGCCACCGCATCCTTCACGTCCGAATCCGAGAGCCCGAGCCTGGCGAGCTTCGCCCGCACGCCGTCAGCACGGTTGACCCGCACCGGTGTCAGAATGATACGGCCGTCCTCCGAGGTGACATCGAAGTAGTCGGTCGTCTCCACCGCTGCGATCACTGACTTGGGCAGGGTCAACTGGTTCTTGGAGGTCAGCTTGGCAAGCATGATCGGATTCCAGACGATGAATGTGGAGTAAGGAAACAATGCACCATTGTTGCCGTGACATCAAGTGCACGCTTGGTCTGCACTTGGCGATGTCATCCTCCAACTTGCGTTGCCCGTCTGCATCGGGCACGGTTCGAGGAACACTGAATTCGCACCGAAGGGGGCATCATGGCCAAGTTCGTCATGCTCGGAAATTACACGCAAGGGTCGATGGAAGGGATCAGTGCGTCGCGCACCGACCAGGCGGGAGAGGTGGTCCGAGAGAGCGGCGGCGAGGTGATCGGCATGTACGCGCTGCTCGGGGCCTACGACCTCATCCTCTTCGTTGAACTGCCGGACGTCGAAACCGCGATGCAGGTCTCACTCAAGTTGACACGCATGACCGGGATCGGGTTCCTGACCTCGCCCGCCGTCGACGTGGAGACCTTCGACGCCCTCGCTTCGGGCTAGCGCACGATCCGCTTCCTCGAACGTCGCTGGATCCGGCGGTTTTCCCGTGGCGACTTTCGCCATTGGTTCACCAGCTACGAAACCTTGCCGCACGGTGTTCAGCCAGTGCCGGATTTGATGGCAAGTTCTGGGAGAGCGGATGCAGCGTTGTTGGAGAAGAAGGAGGAATCGGGGAAGCGCGTAAGTGTTTCGCGTGAACCGCTGGGTTCCTACCTGGGCGACAGATTTGGGATGTCGGCATGTATTCGGTCGGTTTGATATGATATGCGTCGATGAAACGCGCTGATACCGAAGGATCGTGTGATGACGAAAGAGCAGAAAGCACCGCGACCGGCGCACAAAACGTCGAACCACATCGTTGAGACGACACGTTCCGGCTCGGGGACGCGCACCATTTACAGGTCCGGCACGAAAAAGACTGTAACGCAGATATCCGTACGGATCATCAAGGAGACCTCCGTGAAGCGTCAATCAGCCATGAAGGTGCTGGCAAATCGGTAGGCGACATTATGGCGTTACCTGGGCGGATGCAGTCCGCGGCCATGAGGAAGCGCTTCGGTATGGTGGAGCCGCTGGAATCGTGAACGAGCACGCGATTCAGGCGGCGATTGCTCGCCCTTACCACGGTTATCACCGACGCATTCATCAAAAGGCAGCGGCACTGGTTCACGCCATAGTCTGCAACCATGGGTTCGCGGACGGCAACAAGCGGACATCGCTCTATCTGGTCGAATTGCTGGTCCAAAGGAGCGGTTATGAGTTCGTTGAAGACGACGACGTGATTGCGGACACGATTATCAGTGTTGCCCGCGGTGAAACCGGTTACGAGGATCTCGCGGATTGGTTTCGTGAACGCTTGGTTCGACTGGGTGAGCCGTAGTCATCGGAATATGGAAGATAGTGAAGGGAACGTCGAGAATCCCTCGAGGAATGATTGGCAGCTGTAGTTCCATTGGACTCCCGTTCCTTGATGCGTTCAAGCGGGTACTATCCGGATGTCATGTGGACCAAAATGAACGACACGCCCGCCAGAATCGTGTTGTCAACGTGCTCGATCTCGCTGAGCGGTCGTTCGTCGCGAACCGCGGTGAGTCCCGGTGAAGGGATTTGCCGGGCGATTGTCACGCGTCTCGATAAGGCTAGCGACGGGGTCGGCATCGGAACACGAATACGAAGTGCCGGCCCTGATCAGTTGCAAGACATCAGGTGTCTTGCGTCGCACACGCTGCGCCGGCAAGGGGCATCGCAATGCCCGAGTGCACCCGGCATCACACCGCCGAAGAGTATCGGCTGCCATTCATATCAATGCACTACGTTCGAAGTTCGGCTTCAGCCCCTGCCACGGGCGTGACGGCGTCGTTCGTGGACGTCGAGGTGGCGTTTACGCAGGCGAATTGATGCGGGCGTGATCTCGACAAGTTCGTCATCGTCGATCCAGGCAATGGCCTGTTCGAGGGTGAGGCGCATCGGCGGAGAGAGGTCGAGGGCGTCATCCTTGCCTGCCGCCCGAAAGTTGGTGAGCTGTTTCGACTTGAGAGGGTTGACGTCGAGATCGGTGCCGCGGCTGTGTTCGCCGATGATCATGCCGGGATAGACATCTTCGCCCGGACCGACCATCAGGCGACCCCGGTCCTCGAGACCGAAGAGGGCATAGCCCGACGCCCTTCCTCGCTCCAGCGACACGAGGACACCCTGGCGCCGTGTCGGCAGCGGCCCGCGATGCGGCCCGTATGCGTGGAAGACGCGGTGCATGACACCGGTTCCCCGGGTGCGGCCGAGGAACTCGCCGTGGTAGCCGATCAGTCCTCGTGACGGGCACTGGAAGACGAGACGCTGCTTGCCGCCGGAAAGCGTCTTCATGTCCCTGAGTTCGCCCCTGCGACGCGAAAGGGTTTCCACCACGGCGCCGGCGTGCTCGGAGTCGACATCCACCACGACATCCTCGATCGGTTCCTCGAGCGTCCCGTCTTCAGGATTGTCGCGCAGCAGCACGCGTGGCCGGCTGATCGACATCTCGTAGCCTTCCCGGCGCATCTGTTCGATCAGGACGGCCAGCTGGAGCTCGCCGCGTCCCGACACCTCGAGCGCGTCGTCGTCCGGCACCGGGGAGACCTCGATGGCGACATTGCCCTCCGCTTCCCTCAAGAGGCGGTCGCGAAGCACGCGCGATGTCACCTTGTCGCCCTCGAGTCCCGCCAGGGGCGCATCGTTGATCGAGAAGGTGATGGCGATCGTCGAGGGGTCGATCGGCGTGGCCGGCAGCGGTTCGCTCACGCCGGGGCTGGCCACGGTGTCGGCGACCGTCGCCACATCCAGGCCTGCAAGCGAGACAATGTCCCCGGCATGGGCCTCCTCCAGCGACACGCTCTCCAGTCCGCGGCGGGCGAGAACCTTGGTGATTCTGGTGGTCTCGATCAGGCCGCCGTCCCGGGAAAGAGCGTGGACCGTCATGTTGGGGCGCACGCACCCCGAGGCGATGCGCCCGGTCACGATCCTGCCGAGCCAGGGGTCAGCCTCGAGGATCGTGGCCAGCATGCGAAAGTCCACCGAGCTGTCGATGGTCGGAGGCGGAACATGCTCGAGAACCGACTGGAACAGCGCAGTCATGTCGTTCGCGTCTCGCTGCGGCGTCAACGATGCCCAGCCTTCCCTGGCCGAAGCGAAGAGGGTCGGGAAGTCCAGCTGTTCATCGCTGGCATCGAGGGACGCGAAGAGGTCGAACATTTCCTCTTCGACCTCGCGCGCCCGCTGATCCGGCCGATCAACCTTGTTGACGACACACATCGGCCTCAGCCCCAGCGCCAGCGCCTTGGAGAGCACGAATCTGGTCTGGGGCATCGGGCCTTCCGTGGCGTCCACCAGCACGAGAACGCCATCCACCATGCCGAGGACACGTTCCACCTCGCCTCCGAAGTCGGCGTGTCCGGGCGTGTCGACTATGTTGATCGTTGTCCCTTCCCAGACCACCGAGGTGCACTTGGCGAGAATTGTGATTCCGCGCTCACGCTCGAGATCGTTCGAATCAAGCGCCCTGTCGGCGACCCTCTGGTTGTCACGGAACGTGCCGGACTGGCGGAACAGCACGTCCACCAGAGTCGTCTTTCCGTGATCGACATGGGCGATGATCGCAATGTTGCGCAGGTTCATCATGAGGATGTGAGGCTGGAAGGGGGCACCCGCAGGGTGCGCGGCACCATAACGCCGGAAGGCCTGGATGCAAGGACACATCGTCGCCAACGGAGCAGCACCCGTGCTTCACGCCAGCTCTTCATGAATCCATCGAAGGCGGCGAAACGCCGCTGCACAGCAACCATTTGTTTGCCGGATGACAGGCACCGGGCACGCCAGCGAGAACGATGGCCTGTGCGCCACGGCACGCGGCATTTCGGTACTCAACGTTGTTCTGGAGCGGATTCAGCCGGCAAGCGCCACCACATCAGCAGGGTCGACATAGAGGCTCAGGCGATCGCCGGGTTGCACAGCCGTGCGCGCCGGCAGGTGCACCTGAAACTCCTGGTCGCCGTCATGCCCCGCCATGAGGCGGCAGCGGACATGCGTACCGCTGAAGTGGCACTCCCTGATCACGCCTTCGCCGAGCGCCGCGAATCCGTCGCCGGGCACCGGCACGATCTGTTCAGGCCTGAGGGAGAGGATCACACGCCCCTCAGGAAGGTCGCGGACCGGAAGCTCCAGTGCGCCGAATGCGGTGGCGACGGTGACGCCATGGTCGTCTCTTCGCGTGACCATGCCCTCGACCAGATTGCTGTCGCCCATGAACGTGGCGACGAACCGTGTTGCGGGTTTCAGGTAGATCCGGGCGGGAGGTCCCTGGTCCTCGACCCTGCCTTCGTTGAGGACCACGATCGTGTCCGCCATGTTCATGGCTTCGTCCTGATCGTGCGTTACGTGGACGAAGGTGGTTCCCAGGTGCCGCTGCAGATGGAGCAGTTCCTCCTGCATCTGCCGCCTCAAATTGAGATCGAGCGCGCCTAAGGGTTCGTCCAGAAGAAGGACCTGGGGATCGACGACGATGGCCCGAGCCAGGGCGACTCTCTGCCGCTGGCCGCCCGACAGTTCGTGTACACGCCGTTCGCCCGCGCCCGACAGGCCTACAAGTTCCAAGGCTGCCTCGCTTCGTTGCTGCCTCTGCGGCGCCGGCACGCCGCGCATTGCCAGGCCGAAAGCGACGTTCCGGGCGACATTCATGTGGGGAAACAGGGCATAGTCCTGGAACACCGTCGTGGTAGGCCTTCTCGCGGGAGGCACGCGGTTCATGTTCATGCCGGAGATCAGTACCCGGCCGCGCGTCGGTTCGACAAAACCGGCAAGAATGTTGAGCAGGGTCGTCTTGCCGCTACCCGAAGGACCGAGAAGCACCACGAATTCACCTTCGCGGATTTCCAGGGAGACATCCCTGACCGCAACGGTCTCGCCGAACAGTTTCGTGACGCCTTCCAGGCTGACGAGCGGTCGGGTCATGCGCGGGCCTTTTTCCTGCGGAACACGAAGAGTTCCATGACGATCACGAGAGCCATGGAGATCGCGAACACAACGGTCCCGACCGCGTTCGTCGTGGGATCGAGACCGCTTCTCAGCAGACTCCATATCTCGACCGGAAGGGTGACGTCGAAACGCGTCACGAGCCAGGCGACGATGAACTCGTCCCATGACAGGGTGAACGACAGGAAGAACGCCGCCGCGATCGCCGGCCACATCATGGGCACGCTGACATGCGCCAGGACTTGCCATTCCCGCGCGCCCAGATCCCTCGCGGCGCGCTCTGCGCTGACTTGATGGCCACCCAGTTGCGAGTAGCAGATACCGAAGGCCAGCGGCAGGTTGATCACGACATGGCCGATGACAACGGACAGCAGCGACTTCGGCATGCCGGTTGCCGTGAAGGTGATGAGAAGCCCGATGCCGATGATGAGGTAGGAGACCGAAAGCGGGGCCATGAAGAGCCACTGGAAGAAAACGGCGCCGGGTATGCGGTGGCGCGCCAGGGCATGGGCCGCAAGAAAGCCCATGACGGTCGCCAGTGCCGCCGAAACGACTCCCACCATGACGGAATTGACGAGCGCCGCCATGAGATCGGAGTCCGAAAAGACCTCGTGATACCAGCGCAACGACACGCCCTTGAAGGGAGGAACGGGGAGCCTTCCGTCCTGAACCGAGAAGATCACAAGGACGACCACAGGAAGGTAGATGAAGGCGTAGACCGCCAGCACGTAGACTGCGGCAGGAAAGACGGCGAGCACCCGGGGCATCTCAGACCCGATTCATCTTCAGCCAACGCGCGCTCGCCAGGAAGACGGCGGTGACGACGAGCATGAGAACGAGAGACATGGTGGACGCCATGGGAAAGTCCGCCCGGCGCTGGACCTGCAGAAGAATGGCCTGCGGCATGACCAATTCGCGGTTGCCACCCAGGATCTGCGGTGTGATGTAGTCGCCGATCGCCAATACGAAGGTGATGAACGCACCGATCATCACACCTGGCAGGCTCAGTGGAAGGACGACATGAATCAAGCTCTGGAGCCTGGATGCCCCGAGGTCCTCGGCGGCCCTGCGGTAGTTCGGTGATATCTGGACCAGATTGGCGTAGATCGTCAGCGTCAGGAGCATCGTGAAGAAGTGGACGAAGCCCAGGACGGTGGCTCCATTGCTGTTGGCAAACGACATGGTTTCGGAGAGCAGGCCCACGGTGACGAGTGTCTGCGAGATGACACCATTCTCCGACAGCACCAGGAGCCAACTGTAGGAACGCACCAGATATGAAGTCCAGAACGGCAGGATGGCGAGAACGAGACCAAGTCGCTGCCAGCGTCGGGGCACGACGAAGGCCAGGATATAGGCCAGCGGATAAGCGAAGAGCACCGAGAGGACCACCGTGATGGCCGTGATCTCGAGAGAGTTGAAGAGGGCGTCGAGAAAGTAACTCTTGCCCAGGAAGGCCTCGTAGTTCGCGAGTGACGGCTCGCGCACCAGTTGCGTGCCGTCCCTTCTCCAGACGCTGTAGAGCGCCATGACGGCGAAGGGTACGACGAAGAACGCGGCAAGCCACAGGAGTGCCGGCGCCAGCAAGACCCAGCCCGCCAGTCCTCGCCGGTTCATGCCGTCACTCCCGCCCCGGCCCGCTGCCGTGCGGGCCGGGGCGTCTGCGGTCCGCCAAATAAGTGCGCAGGATCAGTGCTGCAGCATTTCCGTCCAGATATCGAGGAACATGGCATCAAGCTCGGAATCCGGGATGAAATAGGGCCAGGAATTGGCAATGAATGTCTCCTGTTCATCCCAGCGCAGCATCGCCTTCTCCTCGTCGGTGAGTGCGGCCTTGCTGTTCGAGGGCATGGCCCAGTAGCACGACGAGGTCGCCAGGCGCGCCTGGCCTTCGGGGCTGAGGACATACTCGACGAACTTGCGGGCCAGTTCCGGATTGCCGGCGTCGCTGAAGACGCCGATCGACTGGGACCAGCGCACGCCGCCCTGATCCGGGTTCACCCATTCCATGTTGGGATCCTCGGACATCAACACCGCCGTCGCCCATTCGCCGCCGCCGGCGATAATGTCGACGTCGCCGGTCGCAAGAGCAGTCTGCACGGAGACGACGTCGCCCGCCATCGCGGAGCGCTCCTTCATCTTGAGCAGGTGTTCGCGGATTGCCGGCAACTCGTCCGCGGTAATGCCGTCCTCGCGAAGACCAAGACCGATCGCCACCAGGTTGATGAGAGGAATGTAGTAGTCGTAGATCGCAATGCGGCCACTGTAGGCATCGCTCCAGAGAACGGCGATGTCGCGCATGTCGTCGGCATTCACCTTCGAAGCATTGTAGGAGATCGTGTTGTAGCCGAACTTCTCGGGTACGGCGTAGAGTTCGCCGCCGATCTCGTGAATTTCGGAATCGCGTATGCCGGGAAAGATATCGTCGAGCGGCAGGCCCTCCCGGTCGAGCGGCGCGAGATAGCCGGCCTCCACGATGCGCGGAACATCGACCCCGTCGACGACGAACACATCCCAGTCGCCGGGCTGCGATTGCTCGAGAAGCGCCAGCGCGGTGCCCGTTCCCTCGTACTCCTTGATGTTGACCGTGACGCCGTGCTCTTCCTCGAAGGGCTCGAGAAGCGCCGGATCAGAATGGTCGCACCAGACCAGCGCGTTGAGTTCGTCGTCTGCCGCGTGAAGGGGTGCGATCCCTGCCATGAACACGGCGGCAATTCCGAATATTCTCGTCAAGAATGTCATGAAACTCTCTCCCCACTGTGGTGTTGATGGATGTCGTTCGTATCGTAGAGCCCCTGAAGGCGGTGGTGGAACCGCCACACGGCCCGCTCGCTGTGCTGTGTTTCCCGGTCGTTGACGACGTAGCGGCCGACCCGCGGTGCCGCTCGGGAGTTCAACCCTTGCCAGACTCCTTCGACAAGCGCCGTGTCCTCGGCCTGCAGCGCGCCGTCCATCGAGATGTGCGCCTGCTGCTCGGGAAGCAGATCGTCCTCGTCCCGGTCGAAGAAGAACGTGTGACGGAACACGGTCCGTTCCCATGAAAGGGGGATCGCTTCCCAGATGAAGAGGTTGGCGGGACCGGGAGAGAACAGCACCATCGTTGTCGGCCATGCCCAGTTGTAGCGGTTCGCCGTCACACCGGGAGTTCCGCCCCGGCGGCAGGATTCCAGCACGTGCCGGGCAGGTGGGCCTCCCATCAGGGTGTGCCAGGGCCCGTCCTCGACGAAGGCGCGGTCGAAGTCCGCGTACTCGCAATAGCCGGGATGGGCGACTTCGGTGTGGTAGGACTCGACGAAATTGTCGATCACCACCTTCCAGTTGGCGCGTATCTCGTAGTCGATATGGCGAGCCTTGAGCAGACCTGCCGGCTCCACGCCGCAGGCACGGGCATCCGCGAAGACCGGTCCGAAAATCTCTTCGGCAGGAGGCGCGGTGCCATCGATATTGACGAAGACGAACGAGTCAATCTCCGCGAACCGCACCGGAAGAAGGCCGAGCGAGGTTCTGTCGAAGGTCTCGAGATGCGCTGTGCGCCTGGCGCTGACGAGACGCCCGTCAAGATCGTAGACCCACCCGTGATAGGGGCATTGCAGCACGTTGCGGCGGCACCGCTCCTTCACGACCTGCATGGCGCGGTGCTGACAGACATTGTGGAAGGCGCGCAACTCCCCCTCGCGATTGCGCACGACGACCAGCGGCTCGCCGTGGATCGTCCGGGGAAGCATGGAGCCCGGTTCCGCCACTTCGCCGGCATGGCACATGTAGATCCACGAGGCGTGGAAGACGCTCGCCCTTTCCGCCTCGAACACCGCAGGGTCCGTGTAGTAGCGGGGAGCGAGGACCGGTGAGGCCAGAGGATCATCGCTGACTCGGAGCCCGGCGGTCATGACGGTATCAGGAAGCGCCGGCGTCGACCGTCTCGTAGTCAGCTGGAGCTGTGACCTGGAGAAGTTCGCAGTCAGGCGAGACGGTGACAACGCGATGCGCAATTCCCGGCGGCTGGTGCACGAAGTCGCCCTTCGCGAACGTCACCTCGCCTTCGCCCTCGTACCAGAACGTCGCGGTCCCCTCGAGCACGTAGACGATCTGGAAGTCGAGCATGTGGGAATGAAGGTCCTCGAGTTTTCCGTGCCCTGTCGCCCGGCTGACATCAGCCGCGAATCTGCCCCCCGTTGCCATCTCGAGTCCGAGGTCCCGGCTAACGAAGGGCGAGTCCCCGTCATCGGCTGTCCACGAAGCATCCGACGCCCTGCTCACATGGAATCCTGCCGCCCGGTCCGTCATCCTCCCCCTCCCGTTTTTCCTGTCACGATACTATCGCCCGTGTGGCTTCTTCACCAGTGTCCGCAGGGCAAGCGCAGCCACAGCACCCGTTGATGGCGGGTTTCCCGCATGTCCTGCGGCTGAACGCTCATGACAAGTGGCGAACGATGCAGAAAGCGTCGCATGAATCGACGGCAGCTCCGCGCGCCGCAGGAACGTGCATCTGGGCTGTTGCAACGTGGTCTTTGCAATGAACGCCGCCGGCGACCGGAGCCGGTGTCGTTGCTTCTCAGTGAAATCGTTCCGAATGGCTGGTGGCGCGACGGGTTGAAGGTTCTCTGCGATGTCGGTGACAAATGGGGACGCCAAGGACCTGGTCTCCACCCAATGGCCAGTATCGGTGCGGAAGAACCAATGTGAGCGCGTACCGAGTCGCCCACGCAGAGACAGCGGCATTTCGGGGAGATTCTGTGGTGAAAGACCGGAAGGCTAAGAGAACGGACAGGACGAAGTGACTCTTGAATGCCAAGGATCGTGTCCATAACCGGGAAACGGGAAAGGATGCGAAGTTCTCCTGACTGGCGGATGAAATCGATCAAGTGATGACGGGCGGGACAACACAACCCGTCCCGGGCGAGAACCTCCGGGCTCAGGTGGCCTTGCGGCAGGTCACGCCGGCGCGCAGAAACCGGCACCGACGGATTGGGCTGCAAGGTCGAAGGACGGGGCAAACGCCGGAAGGTGCCGAGGGTATGGTTGGGTCAGCCTTGACCGTGG
>JAJEBJ010000492.1 GCA_022822575.1 Alphaproteobacteria bacterium
CGGCTGATGCGGGCGATGAACATGCCGACAAACGGCGCCCAGGAAATCCACCAGCCCCAGTAGAAGATCGTCCAGCCGCTCTGCCAGGCGGCATTGGCTTCGTCATTGAATGTCTGGAAGCCCATGGGAATGACATTCCACAGGTAGTCGCCCGTGGTGCTGACGAAGAACCCAAGCAGCCACTTGGTGGGTCCGCCGAAGAGGAAGAAGGCGAGCAGAACGACACTGAGCCAGATATTCCACTCCGAAATGATGCGGATGCCCTTGCCGACCCCGGAGACGGCCGAGAGCGTGGCAACGATCGAGATGGCGACGATGAGAATGATCTGCGTGACGATTCCCGGATCGACCCCGAACAGGTGGTTGAGACCGGCAGCCATCTGGCTCACGCCAAGACCCAGTGACGTGGCGACACCGAAGACGGTGCCGAACACCGCCAGCAGATCGACAGCATGTCCGATGGGACCATAGATGCGATCACCGATCACCGGGTAGAGCGCCGAGCGCAATGTCAGCGGCAGTTTCTTGCGAAAGCCGAAGTAGGCGAGGCACAGGCCGACGATCACGTACCCTGCCCAGCCATGGAAGCCCCAGTGGAAATAGGTGACCCGCATGGCGGCGGCGGCCCGCTGCTCATTCATGGCAGCCATTCCCGGCTGATCGGCAAAGGGATTGTTGGGATATCCCCACGGCTCGGTGTTGTCGAAATAGAACATCGGCTCGGCGATGCCGAAGAACAGCAGTCCGATGCCGACACCTGCCGAGAACAGCATGGCCAGCCACGAGAAATTGGAGAACTCCGGGCGGGAGTCGTCATCGCCTAGCCGGATGGTGCCGAAGCGGCTGAACATCAGGTAGAAGCAGACGAACAGCATGATCACCAGGGCCATGATGTAGTACCAGTTGAGCGCGTACTCGATCCAGCCACGCACCGCCTGGTAGACGCCGTTGGCGAAGTCGACATTGATGGCCGTGAAGACAACGAAGACGACCACCATCACCTTCGCCGCGATACCCATGCCCGAGTGCAGTCCCTTGAACGGGCCACTCCGGGCCACCAGACTTGACTGTGTCATTGTGCGATCCTCCCGAAGGCCTTGCATGGCACGGACTCATGATCGTGCCTTACCATTCAATCACAGGACTCCGCATGAATCACGGTCTGCTGGGAACACTCAGGCCTGATCAATACGCCCGGCAAACATGCAGATGATCCCGACAGCGATCATGGCAGCCCCGGCGACCTGCAGGAGCCCGAGCCGTTCCTGGAAGACGAAAACCGACACGATGAGCGTGATCACGATCGTGCCGGTCACCACGGTCGGGATCACCACACTCGCCGGCAAGGGATCCGAACCGCCGAAAATGGTGAGGTAGCAGATCTCGGCGATGCCGATGCACAGTCCTCCCGCCAGGGCCCAGAGATAGCTTGGCAGGGAGAGGCGGAAGGTGTGTCCGCCCTGGATACCGAGAACCGTGATGAAGGCCACGGAAGTGAGCAACGCGCCGGTTTGCAGGCAGACGGCGGCAAGCACCGTCGTGGTGGCTTCGGGCGGAATGTGATCTCCCGAAACCTTGATGAGCAGGTTGTAGCCCACGTAAGCCAGCGTCACGATCGCCAGCAGCACCATCATCGACATGATCGACTCCCTGAGAACTTCCAAGGACTCTGTACCCAAGAGGGAAAAAGACCAACAGGTTGACTTCCTGTTGCCATGACCACCAGCATCCGGATCAGGAATCCTGGAAGGTGCCGTCATGATCGAAGTAAGCATGCATGCCGGACGCAGCGAGGCGCGTGGAAGGGACGGCGTTGTCTCGGCCGGACACCGAGATGCGGTCGCAACCGCACTGGCACTCCTGGAGGCTGGAGGCAATGCCTTCGATGCCATCACCGGCGCAGCCTTTGCGAGTTTTGTCGTCGAACCGGCCCAGTGCGGCATTGGTGGTTACGCACGCCTTGCCGGCTTCGACGCCCGGGCAGGCCGCCTGGTGTCGGTCGACGGTTACCTGCGGGCGCCCGCTGCTGCGCGCGAGGACATGTTCGAGATCGACGACTCGCGTGGGCTCAAGTACTACGAAACGCCTTGGACAAAGGATCTGAAAGGCGAGAAAGGGCATCTCGCGGCAGGCGTCCCGGGCGCCGTTGCCGCCATGTGGGAAGTGCACCAGCGCCGGGGACGCCTCGATTGGGCCCGTGTCCTGGAGCCCTCGATCCAGCTGGCGGAACGCGGCCTCACAGTGGCCTGGAACCAGCTGCTCCACGTCTGCGAGGTCCATCCGCTCATGCGCCGCTATCGGCCGATGCACCGCCACTTCTGCCCCGGCGGCGAGCTTCCCCGGATCAACGGCCAGTTCGGCGGCGCCACCGTCCTCGACCTCTCCGAACTCGCAAGGACCCTGCGCCTCATCGCCGATGAAGGTCCTTCCGGTTTCTACGAGGGTCGGACAGCGGAACTCATCGCGCAGGAAATGAAGGAAGGCGGTGGAATCATGACCGCCGAGGACCTCGCGTCCTACCGGCCGAAGGTGCTCGAGGAAGCACCGCTGGATTTCCACGGGCTGGACTGCATCACCTGCTTCTGCCCGACCTCCGCCGAATTCCTGAATCTCCTCGGGACGTTCGACCTTCGTTCGGCCGAAGGCGCTGCGTCACACCACCTGATGGCTGAATGCATGCTCACCGCCTTCACCGACACCATCCGCTGGTACGGGGATCCGGATTTCGAGGATGCTCCCGTCGCCGCCCTCTCGTCGGCCGAATTCGCAAGGCGGCGCGCTCGCGTGATCGATCCGCAAAGGGCCATGCCTCGACCGCCGCAACCGGCCTCCGCCGACGATCTTGCGGTCTTCAGCCAAGAGGCGCTCCCGCAATCTTTGGAAACGACTCCGTGGGCGCCGAAACTCGGAGGAACGACACAGGTCGCCGTCACCGACAGGGAGGGGAACATGGCGGCCCTGTGCATCAGCCTTTCAGATGCCCATGGCTCCCTCGTCTACTGTCCCGGCACCGGTGTGGTTCTCAACAACGGCATGCAGAACTTCGATCCCCGGCCAGGACGGCCGAATTCCATCAAGCCCGGCAAGATGCCGATCTTCGCCGCCCCCGTTCTCGTGGCCACCCGCAATGGCGAACCCGTCTTCGCGGCAGCCGGCTCAGGTGGCTACCGGATCCTCACCGGCGTCATGCACACCTTTGTCAACTGGGCCGTTCACGGCATGGATCTCAAGCGGGCCATCGAGGCACCCAGGGTGCACTGCCAGAGCAGCGAGACCTTCGTCGACGAACGCCTCCCCGCCGCCATCATCGACGAACTCACCGCCATGGGACACAACATTCGCCTCCAGCGCGATGCGCCCGGTCTCAACGCCTTCGCCCGCGTCGCCGCCGTCGCCAG
>JAJEBJ010000320.1 GCA_022822575.1 Alphaproteobacteria bacterium
TCACGGGCGCCGCCTTCCTGCGTGACCGCCAGTGGAGCAACGTGATCAACCTGAGGGCCTCCTACTATCAGGAGACCGAGAAGATCGTCGATTTCCTCACCACGTCACTGGGTATCGACCGCATCGGCGTTTTCTATCAGGACGATTCATTCGGTCAGGCCGGGTTGCGTGGGGTCCAGATCGCACTGGAGCGGCGCGGTCTCCAGATGGTCGGCAGCGGTGTCTATCCGCGCAACACCAGGGCGGTCAAGACGGGGCTTTTGGATCTGCGATCGGCCAATCCCGATGCGGTCGTGCTCGTTGGCGCCTATCAGCCGGTGGCCCATTTCATCGCCTGGGCGAAGCAGATCGGCTTCGAACCCCATTTCATGACCATCTCCTTTGTCGGCAGCAATGCACTCATCGAAGAACTCGGGCCCGCGAGCAGCGGCATCTTTGTGACCCAGGTTGTGCCACCGCCGCACGACGAAGAAGGCGCTGTCATCATCGAAGACGGACTTCTTCGCGCTGCCGGCGCCGAAAACACCGACACCGGTCTGCCAATTGTCGAACACTACCGGCAGCTTCTGGCACGGATGTATCCGGAGACACCGCCTGGCTTCGTGTCACTCGAGGGCTACCTGGCGGGGCGCCTGGTCGTCAGTATCCTGGAAAGCTGTGGCGTGTCTCCTGATCGCATCTGTTTCCTCGAGACCATGTCTTACGACCACGTCATCGACCTTGGGGGATTCTCAATCCGGTTCGGAAACGACAACCAGGGGTCCGACGCGGTCTACCTGACAGTCGTCGATGATCAGGGCCGCTACCGCAAGGTGGTCGAGACAGCAGGTGACGCCGGCGGCGGGGAATGACGATGTTCCGGCGCCTCTACAATCTGCGCTCGCGTATCTCGGCGCAGCTCACCATCGCCATCATGGGGGCTGTGGCCATGACGGTCATCTCCGGCATGGTGGGCTGGTACTCCTTCGATCGCGTAGCGGATGCCCAGCGGCGCGTCAGCGAAGGAACGGTTCCGGCCATTGCCGCTGCTTTCGGTATCGCTCAGCAAAGCGGCGCCCTGGCAGCGGCGGCGCCGAAGCTCGCCGCGGCCAGCACGCAGCTCGACCTCACCTACGCCGGTTTCGAGATTCAGCAGAATCGCGAACAGTTCGCCAGGCAACTGCAGTTACTGGAGGAGCTCGGCGGCGACGAGGAGCATTTCCAGCCAATCCGCACACAGGGACGTGCTCTGGTCAGCACGATAGTCGACATAGAAGACCTGATGTGGAACCTCTTCGCATTCGAGGCGTCACGTCAACATCTCAGGGACCGGATGGCGGTACTCTCCAGGGAATTCAATCACTTTCTCGTTCCCGCCATCGACGACCAGCTGTTCTATGCCATGACCGGCTACCGGGTACTCGGTGAAGTACCGGTGGTTCGGACCCACGCCTTCACAGACCGCGAAATACTCCGTTACCGAACCCTCTCGGAAGTCCATTCCGGCACAACAGTGGCTTTCGAGATCCTGGCGACGGTCTTCAACACGTCCAGCATCACACTTCTCGAGCCACTCAGGGAAAGGTTCGAAGCTGTCAGAAGGGGGATTCACAACAACATCAACACCCTTCCCGACGGCGAAGAGAGGCAACTCCTTGAAAGTCTCTTCACCGAAATGGACCGGCTTGGCAGCGGCGAGGGCAGCGGTTTCGACATCCGCCAACGGGAGCTCGAAGCCGAGACCGAACTCCAGGAAATCCTGGAATTGAACCAGTCACTGGCACTCAACCTGGTCAACAACGTCGAAAAACTGGTCAGCGTAGCCGAAGACGCCGCCATCAATGCGACCGCGGCTTCCGAGGATGCCATCCTGACTGGGCGCAATTTCCTGATCGGCATCAGTCTGGCCAGTTTCGTAGGGGCTGCGCTGATCTCCTGGCTCTATGTCGGCCGCGGCCTCATTCGGCGGCTGTCACTGTTGTCGGACCACATGCGGGTGATGGCGAAGGGTGACCTGGAGAGAGAGATCGAGGTACGTGGCAGTGACGAAATTGCAGAGATGTCCACTGCGCTGGAGGTGTTCCGGCAGCATGCCCTTGAGGTTCAGCGACTCAATCTCGTCGAAAAAATGGCCAACGAACTGAAGGCGAAGAACGAGCTCATCGAGACAGCCCTTAACGATCTCGAGAAGGCCCAGGACCAGATTGTCATGCGCGAGAAACTCGCAGCACTCGGTGAACTTACCGCCGGTGTCGCCCACGAGATCCGCAATCCCCTCAACTTCATCAAGAATTTCGCCGAAGGCTCGACAGAACTCCTTGAGGAGATGATGGAGGAGATCGAGGCACTTCTTGCGGAAATCGAAGAAAACGAAGAGACGAAGGAACGCCGGAGTCTCGTCCAGGAAATTGTCGACGACCTGGTCGAGAACACCCGACTCATCCGCCAGCATGGCACACGTGCCGACAGTATTGTGCAGAGCATGCTGATGATGGGCCGCGGATCGGGAGAGCGTCAGCCGGCCGCCATCAACCCGCTGGTCGACGAGCATGCCCGTCTCGCCTATCACAGCGCCCGGGCAACGGACACAAACTTTCAGGCAGAGCTCGTCTTTGAACTTGATCCCGAGGTCCCGGAGATGCACATTATTCCGCAGGATATCGGCCGCGTCTTTCTCAATCTGATCGGCAACGCGTGCTATGCGGCCGATGACCGTCGGCGCAAGGTGCGCGAGGCAGACCCGTCAGCCCGTTTCGACCCGGTCATCCGGATCAGCACCAAGAAGCTGGATGACGGTGTCGAAATTTCCATACGCGACAACGGCACCGGCATCCCCGACGATGTCATCGGAAAGATCTTCAACCCCTTCTTCACGACCAAACCGACGGACCAGGGGACCGGACTCGGACTGGCAATGTCAAATGACATCATTCGCGAACACGGCGGCACCATCTCGGTCGACTCCGAACCCGATTCCTACACCGAGTTCACCGTGCACCTGCCCTTCGACACGACGCCAACCACCAACGATTCATCCCCGGCCCGGACCGAATGAACCGGATACTGCGGAATCAGCCGAACAGGTGTTACAGATCGGCGAAGACATGGGTCTCACCTCCGCCACCAGGGTGTGAGACGGCGCCAAGACGGGCCGGTCCGACAGTCTGTGCGTACTTCCAGATGACACCCGAATTGTAGTCGGTAGTCCTGGGTTTCCACGCCTTGCGGCGGGCTTCGAGTTCAGCCACGTCGAGTTCCACATCGAGTGTTCCCGCGGCCGCATCGATGGCGATCATGTCACCGTCCCTGAGCAAACCGATCGGTCCGCCTGCTCCCGCTTCCGGTCCCACATGACCGATGCAGAATCCACGGGTGGCCCCGGAGAATCGGCCATCGGTGATGAGGGCGACCTTTTCACCCATTCCCTGACCATAAAGTGCGCTGGTGGTGGCCAGCATCTCGCGCATTCCCGGCCCACCTCTTGGCCCCTCGTAGCGGATGATCAGGACGTCTCCCTCATCAAATGCGCCCGCGAGAACGGCATCGAGGCAGGCCTCCTCGGTATCAAAGCAGCGGGCCGGGCCACGGAACTGAAGGCGAGCGAGGCCGGCGATCTTCACGATGGCGCCTTCGGGGGCCAGATTGCCCTTGAGACCGACCACGCCACCTGTGCTTGACAGCGGATTGGTGACGGGCCGCACCACATCCTGATCCTCGGGGAAGACGACATCGGCGTGGTTTTCGGCAAGCGTCTTTCCGGTCACGGTGAGAGTGTCGCCGTGCAGGAATCCACCGTCGAGAAGGGTCTTGATCAGCACCGGAATACCGCCAATTCCATAGAGGTCCTTGGCCACGTAACGGCCACCAGGCTTGAGATCGGCGATATAGGGGGTACGGCGAAAGACGTCGCAGACATCCTCGAGGGTGAAGTCGATGCCCGCCTCATGGGCGATGGCAGGCAGATGCAGTCCGGCATTGGTGGAACCACCGGTTGCGGCGACCACAACTGCAGCATTCTCGAGCGCCTTGCGGGTGACGATGTCACGCGGCCGGATTTCATCGGCAATGAGACGCATGACCGCCTGACCGGAAGCTTCGGCAAACATGTCGCGGCTGTCGAAGGGCGCTGGTGTCATGGCTGAATTGGGAAGAGCCAGTCCGATCGCTTCAGAAACGGTTGCCATGGTGTTGGCGGTGAA
>JAJEBJ010000384.1 GCA_022822575.1 Alphaproteobacteria bacterium
GAGCGCCTGTCGCGTCGCCGGATCGTCGAGGCCCGGATGCCCAAGCAGGGATCGGATCGCGGCGAGACTGATCGGATCGGTCCAGATCGGCCACGTGAAGATGAATGCGTCGGAACCGCGTTTGCCGCCGAGCATCCGAAGCCGCGTTCTGCCAGCCTCTCTCTGCGGAACGACCGTCAGTGCCGAAAGGCCGACTGCGGCGAGACGATTGGCGCCATGTTGCGTCTTTTCCTTAGTTTTCGAATCTGTCGGATCCGTTGCGCGCAGTGCGTATCGTACGTCTTCGTGCGGGTCCCATCGGAATGAAGAGGTGACATCGGGGCGTGCCCAAGGCACGAACAGCGCTTCGCGCAGACAATCTGCCTCTGAAATCCCGGTTTTCCCGCGACCGATCCCTCTGGGCGGCGGTGTCGGTTGCCGTGGAACCAATGCCAGCCGTGAGAGAAAGTGCTGATGACCCTGACCTGACAGCAGGCAGAGTGGTGTCCGCTCTACCAAGCCATCATTCCTGACAGCCGCGTCGGTAATCAGCGATGCCCAAAGTTCGGCCCCACTCGAAATACCCTGAGTTGCATCTTCAAGGCGTTTGGTCGCGTCCTCGGGTGACAGCTTGAGGTCCCGCAACGCCGAGAGACTCTTCAATTCGGCATCCTCTTCACAAGACAGAGACGACTTCTCCTTCTTCCTCGTCTTCTTGAGCTTCTCCAACTCGTCCAATCTCCTGAACGGAGCGGGGTGAAGTGCTCTTGTCCGGCAGCCGAGTCCCTCGGTCACGGCGGCTACGATCGCCGCTTCGGAGACGGGCTCGCGGATGCACAGCGACGGCCGTATCGGCGGTGCATCCACGGTCCAGAATGCGCGCGGATGCCAAGCCGGGCGACTTTCTTCAAGGGCGCGCAACAGCCCCAGCAACGCCAGGAACGCCAGCAAGTTGTCGGGCTCCAGCCCATCGAGGCGATAGGTCGCGTTCGTGGTCATTACGTGTGGCTTGCCTCCGAGATGTTGTGTTCTTCTTCGGAGGCACGGTGGTCGGCAAGGCGCAGGATCGCCTCCAGCCACGCCAGCTTCCAGATCCCGTATCGCTTCTTGAGTTCGTCGAACAGGGCCGGCCAATCCGTGCCATCGAGGTGAAATGCCGGCGCCTGCGGCCCGGGCTCGGGACCGAGCTGCCATTCGCCGACATCAAGGCAGGGGGACAATCCATCACACGGTTCGGTGTCGATGAAGTTGAAGAACGGCCGGCCGAATCCATGATGCGTCCCGATCAGCCAGAGAACGAGAGCGGGATCGTTCGCTTTCTGAAAGTCGGGATGCACTCGCGCCATTCGTACCGACAGTGCTTCATGCCGCCAGCCCTTCGGCAGGCCGGCCCGATCCCATGCGTCGCGCGGCAGGGGTCGTCCGCTCTTGGCCATCACGGGACCGTCGGGTCGATTCCATGGATCGCCGCCGGACAACATGATTTGAAATCGTCCGTCCGCCTTGCCCGCGTCGTGCAGCAGCGCCGCCAAGCTCACATCCTCCACCATCGCCTGCGACAAACGGAGTGTCTCGGAAAAACGCAGGGCGAACCTGGCTACCCGGCGCCCGTGGTCATCCAGAGAGACCGGCCGATTCGAAGTTCGTGAATGAGTTTCATCCTCGGTGGCAGGAGCAGCCAGATCGGATGTCTTCTCGTCTCTCAGCCCCTGCGTCGCCACGAAGACGACACCGTCTCGCCGGTCCCGGTCATACGGGAAGTGGAGAGCAATGCGACCCTTCGCTCGTCGTAACGCCTCCAGTGGCTCGCGCACGGATCGCGCGGGCCGAGCATCCATGTCTTCACCGACCGATTCCGGGACGGCATCGGAAGACAGTACGCCGAGAAATCTATCTCTCAGTTCGGAACCGGAACCATCGCCCTCGGCTGCGAGTATCGGGGATAGTCGGTCCCATTCAGCGCCGTCGCGTGCGACCCGGACGGTGTGTCGTCGGCCTCGGAACGGACGCGCGGCGGCGTCGGCAACATCTGCGACGGCGACGCCGGAGGCCGGTGCCCAACCGAAGGCGTCGCAGCCTCCATAATCGGCAGGGACGACCAACACGTCACCCGGCCGAATATCGGCCGTGCGCACGATACTGGTCCTCGGATCGTCAGACCCTGCCCAGCGAAAGGCCGTCCTTTCTTGCCCGTGTTCCTCGAAGGCGTCCGATTCGTCGCGACCGGGCAGGTCTGCGACTCGCGCGAACCGCGCTGCATCGGCCCGCCCACCGCGCAGCCATCCCTTCGCCGACCAGAGCGGGACCTCGGTCATCTCGGCGACTCGGGGAGGCACGAGTTCCATGAGCGTCCTCAAACGCTCCGCCCCTTGATCGTCGCTCAGATCCGACGAGGATATGTCACTCCGCCAGACGAACGAGACTTCCGCGGGCGTGCGTTCGATGCCATGCAGAAAGAGACCGATTTCCGGATCGGCGTTTGGTATCGGCGAGGTTTGAGACCAGAGATCGAGGTAGGCAGGCATCAGCACGGGAGCCGGCTGTCGAGGCGCGGCAAGCACAGCCGCGTCGACCTCGGCGTCTCGCAACCGGGATTCCAGTGCAGTGATGCCGAAATCCACCACGCCGTCTCGTGCGATCTCCGTCAGCGTCTCCCAGGTCTTTGGGATGTGGTCGCCATAGACCGGATCATCAGTCTTCTTCGCCAAGTCCTCGACCAAGGCCAGAATCTCGCCCTCGGCGGCAATCCGCCGTCCGGCACGGTTGAGACGGCCGAAGCGCTGTCGAAGCGCATCGAGCGGGGCGGCCTGGGTCACGATCCCGTCCAGGTCGAGGTCGACCCCGACTTCCAGACACTGCGTAGCGACGATCATCAAGGGGGCGACCACCTCCGATCGACCGGACGCATCGGTTCGGAAAGGCTCCAGCCGCCTCACGATCCGATCCCGGTCGACGGCACGGGAGCGCCCGATCATCAGGACTCCGTCGAATTCGGGATCGTTCTTCAGCAACTGAAAAATCTCGCGCGCCAGATCGACCCGGTTGACGACGACACCGACAGCAGGCGCGGGAATGCCCGCCTTGTGCAATCGCGCGCTCATCGCACGCGCGTGACACGCGAAGTCCTCGGCGGGATCGTTCTTGATGGGAGGAAACAGTCGGGCGGGCTTGGTGGCCTCGAATCGTTGTTTCAGGATGGGATGGGCACGGTCTTCTGTCGTGAGCTCTTGGGGTCGCTTGGCCGGCACATCCGGGGTGGCGGTGAGCAGCACCGTCTTCACGTTCGCCCTGCCGAACTCTCGTACGGCAGACAGTGTCTGCCGGAAGGGCTCGGACAGATGCGCCTCGTCGAGAAGGATCAGGCTGTCCTGACCGAGGAGGCCGGCATGGACGGACTTCATGCGGTTCGATACACCATAGCCTCGAAACAGTAGTCGAGAGCCGACTTGATCGACGGTCGAGCAGAGAATCGTCGGCTGGGTCGGCGTCCGTACCCAGTCGTGCTCCAGCGGTGCACCCCCACGCAGGCGTTGCGCGACGAGAGGGCACCGGTCATCACCGGCCAGGACTTTCAGTCGGTCGGCGACCTCGACGACCACTGCTCGCCCCGTTTCTCCTGGACTCGAAGGATCATTCAAGGCACATGCGATCTTTTCGGCACGCGCAAAGGCTTCGTCCACGACCAGACGCCGATCGACGACCATCGCGATCCGCAAGGCAGCCCTCCGCGGTGCGCTCGCTCGCAACGCCAAATGGAACACGGCGACATCCAGAGCCGCCGTCTTTCCGGCTCCCGTCGGCAGATCCAGAACGTCCGGCCACTCGTCTTTCTCGGCGAGCCGATCTACCAACGCCTGCTGCCATGGAAACGGTCTGTAGCCGTGGATCGAGCAGAAGAAGTCGCCGAAGTCAGCAGGGCCGAACTCCATGGTCAACCTCTCAATCCACGGCAAAGGCCAAGCCCGGTGAACCGGCCGGCGCCGAGCATGACGGGGCCGGGCGTTTCACGCCCGAAGTCGATCACGGCATGGAGCAAAGGCCGACTGGCGAGAGGAGTTGGTATCTTCCAGCGGGTCCAGTGCGGCTCGCCAGCGAGCGGACGGGCCGGCGGCGCGCCTTCAATCGCGGAGTGCTTGCCAGTACGAATCCGATCGGGGTCCGGACGGGACAACCCTGCGTTCTCACAGGCGCTTGCAACAAGCTCTCGGAGTTCAAAGTCGTCTTTCCGCTTGAGATGCCGGTCGAGCACGATCGGCGTCACGCTCGCCCAGACGTTCGTCGCCGTAACGTAGGGGTCGGGTGACAGCGAACGCTTTGTCGTGGCACCCGCGGGTGACAGGCGCAGAGGCCCCCAAAGGGGTGCACCCTCCAGGGTCAGCACACGTCGCTCCTCCCCCGGATCGTAAGGCGCAACCTTCTCGAAGGCCGCGCGAAATCCGGGGATGTCGGAGAGTGTCGTTCGAGCCGGTGGTATCAGGGCGAATCCGAAGACCCTTCCATCCGAGTACGGAAAGCCGCTAAATGCCATCGGTGCGAACGCGAGATGAGGAAGTCGGGTTGGCCGACCACTCGGATCGTGGCCGGATACGATCTCCGGTATCGCATCTGCCAAGCCGATGCGCCGATAGCCGCACATCAGGGCCTTCCGCAGGACACGGCAAACCAGGGCGGTGGCGCGGAGGTCCGGAACAGCACCGCCGATCGTCTCCAGTACCAACCAGTCGGGCGAAAGCGCTGGCGGCGGCGATGAATCGGCTGGAACAGCGGAGCCGGGCGCGATGACCGGTCGCATCGGATTCATGCGATGTGCCTGCTCCAACTCCGCGAGTCTCCCGGGATAGACGCGCCGTCGCGCTCGTGTGCCTGGATGACTTTGCGTCTCCGCACTGCCCCGCATGAAGCGGCAGCGAACCAAGCTCGTCGAATGACCGATGTATCCAATATGGTGTGCCACTGTTTTCAGAGCCTCGAACTGCTTGGGCTCGGGCTCCTGCGCCCAGACCATCGTCATTACCGGATCATTCGGTCGCGTGACGGGGAACCGGCGCGGCTGGCGCGGGCGCCGATCGGGCATCACCTTGATGTACGTTTTCGCTGCTTTCGAGAATTTGAGATCGTTGGGCGGGACAAACACGTCGGGGGCGGTCCTGGCGACGTGCCCGCTGGCGTGAACGGCAGGCGGCGCCTGCTTCTCCAGCCATTCGAGCGCCGTTCGTTCCTCCCGCTGCTGACCCCGAGCAGCCCAGGCGGAGACCAAGGCCGAGAACACGCGGTCCGGCTGGGGCGGCCAGTCCGGCTCGTCGCTCGCTGGCTCACGCGCGGCGCGACAGACACCGGTCAGGAATTCGATCTCCAGGACGAGACTCACGCGTTGTCGTCCTCGTCGCCACCTGCGCCTTCCAGCGCCAACTTGCGACTGAGCCGGACGATCTCGACCAGCTTCGCT
>JAJEBJ010000168.1 GCA_022822575.1 Alphaproteobacteria bacterium
TGAACACGAGTCGTGCAGGCCCACCAGAAGGATCGCCGAGCTCAACCGATCGGTAGAAGCAGGAGCGGTATCCCACATGGCAACTGGCACCTGAACCAGCGACCTTGACGCGGAGCCAGACGGCGTCCTGATCGTCGTCGATGCGCAGCTCCACAACTTCCTGGATGAGGCCGCTGGTCGCGCCCTTGCGCCAGAGGCGCTGGCGGCTTCGGCTCCAGTAGTGCGCCTCGCCGGTCGCGATGGTTCGCTGTAGCGCCTCGCCATTCATGTAGCCCAGCATCAACACCTCGCCCGCGTTGGCGTCGGTCGTGATGCAGGGGATCAGTCCGTCCGCATCGAACCTGGGTGCCAGGGCGAAGCCTTCTTCGACTTGCTCAACCGACGTGCGTGCTGCAAAGGGTGCCGAAGTCGTCGGGTCGGTGCGTTCAGCTCTCATGCGAAGCGTTCCCGTGGCTACCGATCATCGACAGGAACTGTTGCGGCGCGGTCCGAGGCCTTCGCGGTCGGCGTCGTCGCCCGCCCATTCGATTGGCGACCGCACCGCCGGTTTGGCCCCTGCTCGGCTGGACCGCCGAGGTCCACCCGAGTTGGTGAGCACTGATTCCGTGGGCGGGCTTCCAACCATCGCTGTGTCCATGTCAAACCCCATCCTGTGGCCACACCCGGCTTCCGGGGTGCCCTGGGCTCTTGTAATCAATGAACGCAACGTTATAACATCCAGCGCCTTCGGCGCAATAGAGGTCAATGCCATGACGCTCCCGTCGATCCAGCCCCGGTCCCGCACCGATTCCAACTGCCGCGGGCAGCATGCACCGGCTGAACGGATTGCACTGGCAATGTCTCTCTGCGACGCGCGCGGGGCGCAGCTGACGACGCTCAGGCGGCAGGTCCTGGAGTTGCTCTGGGAGAGTGGACGACCGACCGGCGCCTACGAGCTGATCGAAGCACTGAAGCTCAGGAACTCCCGTCCGGTCGGGCCGCCCACCGTCTACCGGGCGCTCGAGTTCCTGATGTCCCAGAGGCTCGTCTCGAAGATCGAAAGCCGCAACGCTTACGTCCCCTGCGCGCATCCGGAGCGCCGCCATGATTGTCTTTTCTTCATTTGCAGTAACTGCGGGGTGTCGGCGGAATCGGAGGACCTGCGGGTCGAGGAGCTGCTCGCCGAGGATGCCGCCATCCTGGGGTTTCGCGTGACGCGACGCGTGATCGAGGTGGAGGGGACGTGCGGGAGTTGCATCGCGGCCGGCCCGGCCTGAACGGGCGAGAGGGGGCCCCATGGAAGGCTGGAATCTTCGTGGGTCACCGCGGCGACTGCCGGTCTCGGTGCTGACCGGGTTTCTTGGCAGCGGCAAGACGACTGTCCTCAACATCGACGAGTCGGTCGTTCGCGACACGCTCGGGATGTTCACCGACGCCAAGGCCCAGCGGTCGGAATTCCTGCCCGTCGAGTCGAGCGACAGCGACATCGCCGTGTTCGAGGTGCGGAGATGACGCTGTGCCTGACCGACACCATGATGCGAACGAAAGAGCCGTTCGCGCCGGCAAACCCCGATCACGTGACGATGTATGTCTGCGGGCCGACCGTCTACAACTTCGCCCATATCGGCAATGCCCGACCGGCGGTCGTCTTCGACGTGCTCTATCGTCTCCTCAAGCGGCGCTTCGGGCGGGTCGTCTACGCCCGCAACTTCACGGATGTCGACGACAAGATCAACGCCGCCGCGACGGAGGCCGGCCAGCCGATCTCGTTCGTCACTGAACGCTATATCGAAGCCTACCATGCCGACATGGCCTCGCTCGGCGTCCTGACGCCGGACCTCGAGCCGCGCGTGACGGAGCATGTCGACGAGATCATCGGCATGGTGGAGCGGCTGATCGCGCGGAGTCACGCCTATGCGGTCGAGGGGCATGTCCTGTTTCACGTGCCTTCGTTTTCGGCTTACGGGGCTTTGTCCGGCCGCAATCGTCGCGAGATGATCGCCGGGTCGAGGGTGGAAGTGGCCCCCTACAAGCGAGACCCGGCGGACTTCGTTCTCTGGAAGCCCTCGACACCGGACCTGCCGGGTTGGGAAAGTCCCTGGGGCCGAGGACGACCCGGCTGGCATATCGAATGCTCGGCGATGATCGAACGGCACCTCGGTGTATCGATCGACATTCACGGCGGCGGTCAAGATCTGATCTTCCCTCACCATGAAAACGAGATTGCGCAAGGGACCTGCGCGCATGACGGGAAGACCTACTGCCGCTATTGGGTCCACAACGGCTTCGTCACCGTCGGGGGACGGAAGATGTCGAAGTCGCTCGGCAATGTGCTTCTCGTCCGCGATCTGCTCGGCGAGGGGCCGGGTGAGGCCATCCGCTTCGCGCTGCTGGGCGCGCACTACCGCCAGCCGCTCGACTGGAGCACGGGCGGACTCGCTCAGGCGCGGCGTGGTCTCGACCGTCTTTACGGCGTGCTCCGCGATCTCGGCGATGCTCCCGATATTGCCTGTCCGCCCGGCCTGTTGGACGCGTTCGTGGCGGCCCTCGAGGATGATCTGAATTTCCCAAGGGCTATCGCTGAACTCTTCCGAACAGCGAAGGCGGCGCGCCGGGTGACGACCGTGGCGGATCGTGCCGCTTACAAGGCGGCCTTGCGCGATGCCGGCTGCTTGCTGGGCCTGTTGCAGCAGGATCCGGCAGGCTGGTTCGGACAGCCCACAGGAGAAGACAGAGACACGGCAAGGATCCGGCGCCTGGTTGAGGCACGGTTGGCCGCTCGATCGGCACGAGACTACGTCACCGCGGATCGAATCCGCGACGAACTCGCTGCCCTCGGCGTCGTGGTTCAGGATCGGGCCGATGGCCCAGCCTGGCAGAGAACCCGATAGGCCAATGTCGCGATGTCCCCACTGCCTTCAGTGCTTGCCAGCCATGAAAGCGGGGCGCTGGCTCAATGATCCGCAAGAACCCACGCGGCGATCTCCCGGTTGTCCATGACAGCGCCTTTGTCGATCCAACGGCCATTCTCTGCGGTCGCGTGGTCGTCCACGAGAACGTCTTCGTCGGACCCTATGCAGTGATCCGCGCCGACGAGGTGGATGCAAACGGGCACATGGAGGCCATCGTCATCGGTGCGCATTCGAACATTCAGGACGGTGTGGTCATCCACTCCAAGTCCGGAGCGACGGTCACCGTCGGCGAGCGGACTTCGATCGCACATCGCGCCATTGTCCACGGACCCTGCACGGTCGGCGACAGTGTCTTCATCGGTTTCAACAGCGTGCTCTTCAACTGCGCGGTGGGCGAAGGCTGTGTTGTGCGCCACAACGCAGTGGTCGATGGCTGTGACCTGCCGGCTGGGCTCTACGTCCCCTCGACACAGCGCATCGGACCCCGCACCGACCTCGCCACCATACCAAAGGTCACGGCCGATGCCTGCGAGTTCTCGGAGGATGTCGTGCGCACCAACAACTCCCTCGTTCAGGGATACAAGCGCCTTGAGGGGGAGTTTCTGATCATGTGCCTCGTCCTGCCATGGCCGATCGTTCATCCCGCGCACGGACCTACCAGTTCATCCGAGCCCCCTTCGCGTTCCGGCGCTTTCCGCAACGCTTCTTGGTGCGACTGCCGAAGCGGCGGGGCGTGCGTCCTCCATCTTTCGGCCGTTCTCATGATCACCGGCATTGTGCTGGAGCACTATGCACGCAAGCTTCTGTTTTGGCTGGCGTCGGTCCAGGCCGTCGTAGCGACGATCGCCTCCGACGGCGATTCCTGTGCCAACGAGATGGCCGGCCAACTCACGTCTCATGGCCTCCGGATCGAGACCGATCCGAGGAACGAGAAGATCGGCTACAAGATCCGTGAGCACAGACTGGCCAAAGTCCCGGTGCTCTTGGTCGTGGGCAAACGTGAGGCGAAAGAGGGCATCGTCTCGCTGCGTCAGATCGCGCGCAAGGACAATGAAACCCTCACGCTACGCGACGCCGTGGTTCGGCTCGAAGCCGCCGAGGCACTTCGCAGCACCTGTTCTCCCGTAAGCCTTTCACCGATTGAGCGTCGGCGGAGCGAGGACAAAGGGCAGTTCGCAGAAGCTGCAGCGGGGTGACCGCGGTGCTGTCTCTGGAGACTTACGACGACTGGAAGCACTGCATCACCGTGCATTGCCGCATCCCGCTTACCCCGGCCTATGTCGAACAGCGTCTCGCAGCGCTTCGCGACCCCGCTGACAACGGTACGCAGAGGTTCATTGCGACCTGGGGTGAGGCCCATCTTGTGCATGTAATCGCCTGGTTCGAGCAGGCGGAGCGTGAACTGCAATGATCCTCAAGACGCATGGCCGCTACCACTACGGTCCCAGCTCTGACCGACCGCATTACGAATGGCCCGGTGGCAAGCGGCTTGCCGTTTACGTTGCGGTCAATCACGCCAACGGCAACTCGTGCGACGCAGATGAGCCACAGCCGCGACGGTGAGATTGCGCTGGGCCTCGACGGGCTGAGCTATCGGGCCCCGAATGGCGCCGTGC
>JAJEBJ010000120.1 GCA_022822575.1 Alphaproteobacteria bacterium
ATGGCCTATGTAGACGACGAAGGCGCCCCGGAGATTCGAGGTGTCGACCTCATCAGCCCCCAGCAGGAAGACGGTATCGATCGCCGATCCCGCGCCGGCGAGTATGCCGGCGGTGTCAAGGCCACCCTCTGCGGGCACAAATCCTAGATCGAGACCACCTACCCGCGATGCCGCCACGTTGAGGACACCAAAGCCGCTCCAGTCCTCCTGGACCGCGCCAAGCGCATCGGCGATGCGTGCCGCGGCGCCCAGTACTGCCGCTCCATCGATTCGCGCCAGCGCGCCCTTGCCGACGAGCACCAGTGGCTTTGTGGCCCCGGCAAATGGTGAGTCGCCTGCCTCGATACGGCGCAGCGTGTCGACCTCGTTGCCCAGTTCGGTCACCGGATAGGCGTGATCATCTGCAGGCCCGATACTGGCAACGGAAAATCCGCCGGCAAGCCAGCGCTTCCTCAGACGCGCATTGATGATGGCGGCCTCGCGCCGCGGCAGCGTGCCGATCAACAGACAGGCATCGGCATCCTCGATGCCGGCGATGGTACTGTTGAAGAGCCAGGAGGCACGCACGTCAGGGTCGGCAGCCATGCCGTCCTGCCGGCAGTCCATGTGCGGGGAACCGATGGCAGCCATCAGCTGCTTCATGGCGAACATGGTCTCGCAATCGACGAGATCACCGGCGATGGTGGCGACACGATCTGCATCGCGACTTTCGAGGCGGTAGGAAATCGCGCCCAGGGCCTGTTCCCAGGAAGCCTCTTCCAGTCCCTTCCCGCTCCGCACCCAGGGCTGGTCGAGCCGACGCCTTACTAGACCATCGATGGCAAAGCGGGTCTTGTCCGAGATCCACTCCTCGTTGATGTCCTCATGCAGGCGCGGCAGGACTCGCAGAACCTCCCGGCCTCTCGAATCGACGCGTACATTGCTGCCCGTGGCATCCATCACATCAACGGACTCTGTCGTCACAAGTTCCCAGGGCCGCGCCACGAAAGCGTATGGCCCGGAAGTGAGCGCGCCCACAGGGCACAGATCAATGATGTTGCCTGAGAGCTCGCTGGCGATACCCTGTTCGATGTAGTTCGTGATCTCCATCGACTCGCTGCGTCCAGTAGCGCCCAGGGCCGGAACACCGGCGACCTCGTCAAGAAAGCGGATGCAGCGCGTACAGTGAATGCAGCGGGTCATCGCGGTCTTGATAAGGGGCCCGAAGTTCTTCTCCTGGACCGATCGCTTCTGTTCCCCGTAGCGGCTGATTCCCGCGCCATATCCCATGGCCTGGTCCTGCAGGTCGCACTCTCCTCCCTGATCGCAGATCGGACAGTCGAGCGGGTGGTTGATGAGCAGGAACTCCATGGCGCTCCGTTGGGCCTTCCTCGCCACCGCACTTCTCGTGGAGACCACCATGCCGTCCATGAGCGACTGGGCGCATGATGCGACCGGCTTGGGCGCCTTCTCCACCTCGACAAGGCACATACGGCAGTTGCCGGCAATCGATAACCTGTCGTGGAAACAGAAACGCGGGACTTCCGCGCCAGCCAGTTCACAGGCCTGAAGCAGGCTCAAGCGGCGGTCGACCTCGATTTCGACGCCGTCGACTGTGATGGTGACCGTTTCCGCCATGACCGTCACGCCGCCTGCCTGGCGTTCCGGCGACAGGCCTCGATGCGCCGTTCCAGTTCGGGGCGGAAGTGGCGTATCAGGCCCTGGATCGGCCATGCCGCAGCATCACCCAGGGCGCAGATCGTGTGACCCTCTATCTGGGTCGTGACCTCCTGCAGCAAGTCGATCTCGCCGGGTTCCGCACGGCCCTCGATCATGCGTCCGAGAACACGCATCATCCAGCCGGTTCCTTCACGGCATGGGGTACACTGGCCACAACTTTCGTGGTGGTAGAACTTCGAGAGCCGCCAGATGGCCCGGACGATGTCGGTGGAACGGTCCATGACGATGACCGCGGCTGTGCCAAGTCCCGACTGGACGTCTCTCAGGCGGTCGAAACTCATCGCCACGTCGTCACAGATCGACTTGGGAATGAGGGGAACGGAGGAGCCGCCCGGGATGACGGCAAGAAGGTTGTCCCAGCCTCCCCTGACGCCCCCCGCATGCCGCTCGATGAGTTCCTTGAGAGGAATTCCCATCTCCTCCTCGACATTGCAGGGTTCGTTCACGTGACCGGAGATGCAGAAGATCTTGGTACCGGTGTTCTTCGGTTCGCCCAGGCCGGCAAACCAGGAGGCGCCACGGCGCATGATGGTCGGTGCCACGGCCACAGTCTCGACATTGGAGATGGTCGTCGGACATCCGTAGAGACCCGCCATGGCCGGAAAAGGCGGCTTGAGGCGTGGCATGCCCTTCTTGCCCTCGAGACTCTCGAGGAGGGCCGTCTCCTCACCACAGATGTAGGCTCCGGCGCCGCGGTGGAGATGGATATCGAAGTCGTACCCCGAACCGCAGGCATTGCGTCCGATCAGACCGGCCTCCAGCGCTTCGTCAATCGCAGCCTGGAGCACCTTTGCCTCATTCACGAACTCGCCACGGATATAGATGTAGGCTGCCGTCGCCCGCATGGCGAAGCCGGCGACAAGACAGCCCTCGATGAGCTTGTGGGGATCATGGCGGATGATGTCGCGGTCCTTGCAGGTACCAGGCTCGCTCTCGTCCGCATTCACAACGAGAAAGGCCGGTTGGCCGGAAGGGCGCTCAGTCGGCATGAACGACCACTTGAGGCCGGTCGGGAATCCGGCACCGCCTCGGCCGCGCAACTCCGATGCCTTGATTTCGCTGATGATGTCGGCCGCACTCCCCGCCAGCAGCTGGCCTGTGCCGTCCCAGTCTCCCCGTTTTCTCGCAGCGTCCAGGAAGGGACTCTGGAAGCCGTAGAGGTTGGTGAAGATGCGGTCACTGTCCTGCAGCATGACTCAGTCTCCACCTATGAGCGTTCGCGGACCCGACTGCGGCTCCGATGCGTGACGTCCGCCCTGGGGGCCCGTCTGCGGCGTTTCTCCGCGGGCCAGCGCGTCCAGGACGGCAACCATGCTGCCGGCATCGAGATCCTCGTAGTAGTCGTCATTGATCTGCACCATCGGAGCATTGACGCATGCGCCGAGACACTCGACTTCTTTCAGCGTGAAGAGGCCGTCGGGCGTGGTTTCATCGAAATCGATGCCAAGCCGGTTGCGGCAGGCCTCCACGATGGCGTCACTGTCGCGCAGCATGCAGGGTGTGGTGGTGCAGACCTGAACCAGAAAGCGCCCCACCGGCTCCAGGTTGAACATCGTGTAGAAGGTGGCCACCTCGTATACCCGGATACGCGGCATGGCGAGCAGGCTGGCTACCGTGTCCATGGCAGCGACAGGCACCCAGCCCACCTGACGCTGTGCCAGGTCGAGCAACGGCAAGACCGCACTTGCGGCGCGACCTGCCGGGTACCGCGCCATGATCCGCTCTGCCTCATCGAGATTGGCCTTCGTGAAGGTGAACGTGTCGGGCTGGTGCTCCGGCGCACCTGGACGTCCATGGGACTGGCTCATCGGTCGATTTCCCCGAACACGATGTCCATGCTGCCGACGATCGCCGCGGCATCCGCCAACATGTGGCCCTTGCACAGGTGGTCGGTGGCAGCGAGGTGAAGAAATCCCGGTGCCCGGATACGGCACCGGTACGGCCTGTTGGTACCGTCGGAGACAATGTAGACGCCGAACTCGCCCTTGGGCGCTTCCACGGCCCTGTAGGTTTCGCCTTCGGGCACATGATAGCCCTCGGTGAAAAGCTTGAAGTGATGAATGAGGGCCTCCATGGACTGCTTCATGTCGGCTCGCGACGGCGGTGCGACCTTGGGATTGGTGGTCATCACTGAACCGGTGGGCATGTCGGCAATGCACTGGCGGATGATGCGGATGGACTGGCGCATTTCCTCGATGCGGCACATGTAGCGCTCGAAGCAGTCTCCGGTCGAGCCTACCGGCACATCGAACTCCATCCTGTCGTAGACATCATAGGGCTGCGCCTTGCGCAAATCCCAAGGGACGCCCGCGCTCCGCAGCATGGGCCCCGAAAAACCCCAGTCGATGGCATCTTCAACCGAGACCGCGCCGATATCCACGGTACGCTGCTTGAAGATACGGTTTTCGTTTAGAAGATGCTCGATGTCGCCGATGACCCGGGGGAGCGTGTCAACATAGCTTTCGATATCACTTTCGAGACCGGCAGGCAGATCCCGGGCAACGCCGCCTGGTCGGAACCACGCCGCGTGCATGCGCGCGCCCGAAGCCCTTTCGTAGAACTCCATGAGCTTTTCGCGTTCCTCAAACGCCCACAGCGCCGGAGTCAGGGCACCCACATCCATGGCGAACGTTGTGACGTTGAGCAGATGATTGAGCAGTCGCGTGATCTCGGAAAAGAGCACGCGGAGATACTGGCCGCGCGGCGGCACCTCGATCTGGAGCAGTGTTTCCACGGCAAGCGCGTAGGCATGTTCGAGACACATCGGGGAGACGTAGTCGAGGCGGTCGAAGTAGGGAACCGCCTGAAGCCAGGTCTTGTACTCGATCAGCTTTTCGGTGCCGCGGTGCAACAGTCCGATATGCGGGTCGGCGCGCTCAACCACTTCACCATCCATCTCCAGGACCAGGCGCAGGACGCCGTGAGCCGCCGGATGCTGGGGACCGAAGTTGATAGTCGTCGTCCTGATGTCGACTTCAGTCATCTTCCGGCATCCCGGGCATGCCGGCCGCTTCCCAAGGCGACAGGCTCTCGAAGTTCCGAAAGGCCTGTGTCAGCTTCACAGGCTCGTAGATCACCCGTTTCTGTTCCTCGTCGTATCGCATCTCGACATGACCGGTCAGGGGAAAATCCTTGCGTTGCGGATGGCCCTCGAAACCGTAGTCGGTGAGAATGCGACGAAGATCCGGATGGCCCTGGAAACGAATGCCGTACATGTCCCAGACCTCGCGTTCGAGCCACAGGGCGGAGCTGAACACCGGGAAGCACGAAGGAACGTTTTCGTCCTCAGCCACCGCGATGGCGATACGCATCCGGAGGTTGTGCTGCAGGCTGAGCAGGTTGTAGACGACGCTGAAACGCTTCTCATCCTCCGGACGATCGACCGCCGTAAGGTCAACCAGTTGCCTGAAGCGGCAGCTGGTGTCGTCGCGCAGCCACGTCAGGAGTCCGATTATGCCACTGGGTGCGGCATGGAGAGTGGCTTGTCCGGCGTGAAAGACAAGATCGCCGACACAGTTCCCATGACGTGATCGTGCGGCAACGCCGATCTCGTTCAAGGCTTCAGACATCAGATGGACGTCCCGTCAGCGTCTGATCGTGCCGGTCCGGCGAATCTTCTTCTGCAGCTGCAGGATTCCATACACCAGCGCCTCGGCGGTAGGCGGACAGCCCGGGACATAGACATCGACAGGAATGATGCGGTCGCAGCCACGCACAACGGAATAGGAATAATGGTAGTAGCCGCCCCCGTTGGCACACGAACCCATGGAAATGACCCAGCGCGGTTCCGGCATCTGGTCGTAAAGCTTGCGCAGGGCCGGAGCCATCTTGTTGCACAGTGTGCCGGCTACGATCATGACATCCGACTGTCTGGGGCTGGCTCTGGGGATGACTCCGAATCGGTCGAGGTCGTAGCGGCTCATGTATGCGTGGATCATCTCCACGCCGCAGCAAGCCAGCCCGAATGTCATGGGCCACAGGCTTCCCGTTCGCGCCCAGTTCACGAGGCGATCGACATTCGTCACGAGAACGCCCTTGTCCTCGATTTCCGCGCCGAGAAGGTGGGGCAGATCGTCCCTTGCCTCTACTCCCATTCGAGAGCCCCCTTGCGCCATTCGTAGATGAAGCCGACGGTCAGAACGGCAAGGAAGACGACCATGGACCAGAAGCCGAATAGGCCTATTTCCGGGAGCGACACTGCCCACGGAAACAGGAAGGCAACCTCCAGATCGAAGATGATGAAGAGAATGGCCACCAGGTAGAATCGGACATCAAAGCGGCCGCGCGCATTCTCGAACGCGTCGAAACCACACTCGTAGGCCGACAGCTTTTCCGGATCGGGTTTCTGATGGGCGATGAACCAGGAGGCTCCTACCATGGCGCTGGCCATAACAATGGCCAGACCCAGGAAGACGAGGATCGCAAGGTACTCAAGAAGGAACTCCGTCATGAGCGCTCCCTGCACTACCGGGCCCGTCAGTGGACATGAACATATGGCGGGAGTGACGGGACTCGAACCCGCGACCTCTGGCGTGACAGGCCAGCACTCTAACCAACTGAGCTACACCCCCGGAGAACGGCGCTACGTCTAGGCAACAAGGCCCAGCGTGTCAAGCAATGTCAGGGGCGGGGACCCGGTGGGCGGTGACGGGTTCGAACCGCCGGCCTACTGGGTGTAAACCAGTCGCTCTTCCTGCTGAGCTAACCGCCCCTGGAGGGCCGTCACACGTCCCGATAGACCCGGAAAACTACGACGAGACAGCGTTCTTGAGAGCGAGGCCCGCCTTGAACTTCGGCAAGGTCTTCGCCGGAATCGTCATCGGCTCATTCGTTCGAGGGTTGCGCCCCACCGATGCCGCACGATTGGTCACGAAAAAAGTGCCGAAGCCCACCAGACGTACATCGTCGCCATCGGCAAGGGCACTGGTGATACTGTCGAACACCGCGTCAACGGCCCTGGCGGCGTCGGCCTTTGAAAGGCCAGCGGATTCACTGACAGCACTAACAAGATCACTCTTCTTCATTGACGGTCTCCGATCCTCCGCGACGCGTGTTGTAGGTTTCCCGGGAACCGACTTTAGGGACGGACCCGCACATCGTCAATCACCGTCGTGTCAGTGCGTCACCACGTCCTCAGTCTCACCGACATGGGGCGCCAGTCGCTCCATTTCTTCCACGTCAGCGTCGGACCATTCCACGGGCGCTGGCGCCTCAGCGAGAGCTATGTGCACGACGTCGTCAACGGATGACACGGTGATGATGTTCAATCCCCGCTTGACGTTGTCCGGGATCTCCTTGAGGTCCTTTCCGTTTTCCAGCGGGATGATGACGGTCTCGATGGCGCTGCGGTGGGCGGCAAGGAGCTTTTCCTTGAGACCGCCAATGGGAAGGACACGTCCCCTCAGCGTGATCTCGCCAGTCATGGCTACAGTGCGTTTGACCGGAATCCCCGTCAGAGCCGAGAGCATCGAGGTGAACATGGCGATCCCCGCCGAAGGTCCGTCTTTGGGCGTGGCGCCTTCTGGCACATGAACGTGGATATCTCGCTTGTCGAAGACCGTCGGTTTCAGACCAAATTCGGGAGAGCGGGCTCGCAGGTAGCTGCGCGCAGCCTGTACCGATTCCTGCATGACGTCCCCGAGCTTGCCTGTGATGGTCATCTTGCCACGACCGGGCAGCACAACGGCCTCAATGGAGAGCAGTTCGCCTCCGGTGTCCGTGTAGGCAAGACCACTCGTGATCCCCACCATGTCGTCATATTCCACTTCCCCGAAACGGTAGCGCCTGACGCCGGAGAACTTTTCGAGATTGCGAGATGTCACCTTCACCTTCGTCATTTCGCCGCCAACGATCTTCTTGACCGCCTTGCGCTGGAGATTCGCGATTTCCCGTTCCAGATTGCGCACGCCGGCTTCCCGCGTGTAGTAGCGGATCACATCGCGAAGCGCGCCCTCGGTAATCGACCACTCGCCGTTCTTGAGCCCGTGGGCCTTGTACTGCTTGGCGATCAGGTGGTCTGTGGCGATTCTCACCTTCTCGTCTTCGGTGTAACCGGAAAGGCGAATCACCTCCATGCGATCGAGCAGGGCCTGGGGAATGCGGGTAGTATTGGCCGTGGTGACGAACATGACATCGGAGAGGTCGTAGTCGACCTCGAGATAGTGGTCATTGAACGACACGTTCTGCTCCGGATCGAGAACCTCGAGAAGTGCCGAACTCGGATCGCCCCGCCAATCGCTGCCAAGTTTGTCGACCTCGTCGAGAAGGAACAGGGGATTGGATGTCTTTGCCTTCTTCATGCCCTGGAGGATCTTGCCCGGCATCGATCCGATGTACGTGCGGCGGTGGCCGCGGATTTCCGCCTCGTCGCGCACCCCACCCAGCGACATGCGCACGAACCTGCGTCCCGTCGCCCTGGCGACTGATCGGCCCAGCGAGGTCTTGCCAACCCCCGGGGGACCAACGAGACACAGGATAGGGCCCTTGAGCTTGCGCGAGCGCGCCTGGACGGCAAGGTATTCGACAATCCTCTCCTTGACCTTTTCGAGACCGAAGTGATCGGCATCGAGAATGGCCTCGGCGTTGGTAATGTCACGCTTGAGCTTCGAGCGCTTCTTCCATGGGATGCCCAACATCCAGTCAAGATAATTCCTGACCACCGTCGCTTCGGCCGACATCGGGCTCATGGTCCGCAGCTTCTTGACCTCAGCCAGGGACCGTTCCCGTGCCTCCTTCGACAGCTTGGTCGAATCGATTTTCTTCTCGTACTCGCCGACCTCGTCCCGGCCATCCTCGCCCTCGCCGAGTTCCTTCTGGATGGCCTTCATCTGCTCGTTGAGATAGTACTCGCGTTGCGACTTCTCCATCTGCTGCTTGACGCGCCCGCGAATCTTCTTTTCCACCTTGCGCACGGAAATCTCGCCCTCGATGAGGGCATAGACGCGTTCCAGGCGCCGGGCCACCGATTCGGCCTCGAGAAGCTCCTGCTTGTCGGCGATCCTGATGGTGAGATGGGAAGCGACGGTATCCACCAGCTTCGCCGGAGACTCGATCTGTTCCAGGGAGGTCACGACTTCGGGAGGGATTTTCTTGGCAAGCTTGACGTAGTCTGCAAAGAGTGCCGTCACGGCACGGGCGAGGGCCAATTGCTCGCCCTCGTCGGATGCGCTTTCCTCGAAGGGCGAAACTACAGCCCTGATGCACTGTTCATCCTCCAGGAACCCGGTGATTGCCGCCCGGTGTGACCCCTCCACGAGCACCTTGACGGTGTCATCGGGAAGCTTGAGGAGTTGCAGCACGGTCGACACCGTTCCGACACTGTAGAGGTCGCCAGGGTCCGGATCGTCCTGGGAGCCGTCCTTTTGGGCAACCAGGAGTATCTGCCTGTCCCCCGACATGACTTCCTGCAACGCTCGCACGGATTTCTGGCGACCGACGAAGAGCGGCACCACCATGCTCGGAAAGACAACGATGTCCCGCAACGGCAGTACCGGATACTGGGATTCACTCATGAGGACACGATCTCCGGTCTGGGCTCAATCTGGGAAAGTGGCTACGAGAGGGCGCCCAATCAAGGGCCAGGACTCCCGGGCGACATTTCCGGGGATCACGATACCGGCGTCGCCTCGCCCTCCAGATCGCCATAGATGAGCATGGGTGCGGAACCGCGCTCCACGGTTTCGCTGTTCACGACAACATTCTGGACGTTTTCCATGCCTGGCAGTTCATACATGGTGTCAAGCAGTATGTTCTCGAGAATGGACCGCAGACCCCGTGCCCCGGTCTTGCGGGCAATCGCCTTGCGCGCCACCGAGCGCAGGGCGTCTTCAGTGAAGTCGAGTTCGATGTTGTCCATCTCGAAGAGCTTCTGATACTGCTTGACCAGGGCATTGCG
>JAJEBJ010000116.1 GCA_022822575.1 Alphaproteobacteria bacterium
TAGAGCGGTACCGGAATGCAGAGCCGGTCATGCTCGGTGAACTTGATCCGGTCCGTGACGAAGCGTGCGTTGTTGACGATGTTGCTGTGGGTGAGCGTGGCGCCTTTCGGGGCTCCCGTGGTCCCGGACGTGAACTGGATGTTGATGGGATCGGAAGGGTCCAGAGACCGCGTCAGCCTGTCGAGGTCAAGGATTCCGGAAGGACTCGCCCGATCGGACACGTCGGCGAAGCGCAAGATACCCGGTCCGGGATCCTCGCTCATCGCAATGATCAGCTTCAGGTGCGGAAGTCTTGCCGACACAAGGGATCCCGGTTGGCAGTGGACAAGCTCCGGAGCAAGTGTCCGCGTCATCCCAAGATAGTCGGACGACTTGAAACTCGCGGCCGTGACCAGTGCCTTGCATGCCACCTTGTTGAGCGCAAACTCCAGTTCCGCGAGACGGTAGGCGGGATTGATGTTGACGAGAATGGCGCCGATCCGTGCCGTGGCAAACTGAGTGAGTACCCATTCGAGCCGGTTGGGCGACCAGATGCCGACGCGATCACCCTTTCCGATACCGAGAGCGAGCAGGCCGGCAGCCAACCGGTCGATCTGACGGGCAAACTCGCTGTAGCTCAGAACACGGCGCTCGCCTGCCAGCACGACCGCGTCGCGAGAGCCGTGTCGCATGACGATATCGGCCAGCGTGTCCGGAATGGTGGCGCGGCGCAGTGGCGGACTGCGCTCTCCCGCCACGATCGACAGGCCATCTCTCGGAACGGTCATCGTTCCATCATCGGGACGCACGGGGAAGCTGGCAAGTACGTTGGCCTGGCTATCCTTCAGGATGGACACGTCCTTCTCCGTCGCTAGAGGGATTTCCAGTCGGCGTGCTGCTCGAATGCATGCGCTGCCCGGTAGATCGTCGCCTCGCGATAGGGAGCGGCAACAAGCATCATCCCGACTGGAAGACCGTCAACGAGGCCGCAGGGAACCGACATCGCTGGAAGCCCTGCGTTGAACGGACAGGTGTTGCCCACCATCTCGAACGCTCGCTGGACAGTCAGTTCGAGCGGACAGTCGACAGGGGGTATGGGTTGCGCCTTCATCGGCACGGTGGGCAGGAGCAGGAGGTCAACGTCCTCCAGGGCCGCGAGATAGCATTCCTCGACGTGTCTCATCAGATTCTGCGCCTTGCCGTAGAAGCGACCGCGGTAGACATCCTGGAAATACTCTCCGAGAAACATGCAGACCTTGAGGGAATCGGACAGCTCGTCGGCACGATGGCGCCAGGCAGCGACACGGTCGATCATTGACGGCAGGAAGAGCCCGCGGCAATTGGTCCCGAACGCGTTGCCGTGCATCATCATGTCCTGAAGCCCCTCGACGGCAATGGCGGTCCACAGGTCAGGCGCCACGAGATGCTCTTCGATCGAGATTTCCCGAATGTTCGCGCCAAGCGCGCCAAACCGTTCGGCTGCATCACGAACTTTCCGGTCGACCTCCGGCTCGCTTTCGGGGCGCTCGAACCCCTCACGCAGGATGCCGATCGAAAGGCCGGGACAACCACCTCCGAGCGCCTTCGTATAGGGCTCTCCCTCGACTCCGCTCTGCCGGGGATCAAGCCCATCGGGCCCGGCCAGGATCTCGAGAAAGAGGGCATTGTCGGCGACGTTGCCCGTCACCGGTCCGACATGATCGATGGTCCGCTCGATCGGCATGATCCCGGTATAGGGAACGAGGCCGTGGGTGGGCTTCATGCCGTAGACGCCACACATGGATGACGGAATCCGGATCGACCCCCCCTGGTCGCAGGCGACTGCCATGTCGACTTCCCCGGCCGCCACCAGCGCCGCTGACCCACTTGACGAACCACCCGCCATGTAGCCGTGTTTCCAGGGATTGTGCACGGGCCCCTGAGCGCCGGTATGGGAGCCTCCGGAGAGACAGAAGTTCTCACAATGGGCCTTGCCGACGATGATGCCGCCGGCGTCAAGAATACGGGTGACCACCGTTGCATCGATTTCCGGCGTGTAACCTTCCATGATCGATGACCCGTTCATCATGGGCACGCCCGCCAGGCAGACATTGTCCTTGAGCACGATTCGCCTGTCGCTCAACGGACCGTGCACGGCGCCCCGGACATCCGTCCTGTAGTACCAGGCGTTGAGCGGGTTGTCCGACCGCGCAGGTCGGTACCCGGGAGCACGTGGATAGAGGACCTCGGGAAGGTTGTCAGCCATGGCATCGAGTCTGCCGTAGGCCTTGAAGTAGGGTTCCATGACGTCGCGGAAGGCGAGAAGTTCGTCGTCTTCCAGACGCATGCGGAATCGTTCCGCCATGCTCTGCATCTGTGAGAGAACGGGACGCTTGATCGTCATGACATCTTCCGATGGTGGGTGGAGTCCAGCAGCTTCCGGTGGAGGTCCTTGCGCGAAATCGTTGTCCGCCGGGGGCCGCAGAGACGCCCCGGCCGGGAACCCGGCGGCCAGACCGAGATGGTGACTGATCCTGGATTGGTCGGCGAGGTCGCGGGGTGTGAGTTCGCTGTCAATCCGCCCCCGTTCGAGAACCACGACGCGATCGGCAAGGCGCGCGACAAAGTCGACATTCTGCTCGACCAGAAGGATCGAGAGCCTCTGTTCCGTGCGGAGTGCGCTCAGGACGTCCGCCAACTCGTCGATGACCGAGGGCTGAATACCTTCGGTCGGCTCATCGAGAAGCAGGAGTTCGGGCTGACCCATGAGACAGCGGGCAAGCGCCAGTTGCTGCTGCTCACCGCCCGAGAGTGTCGCGCCGTCACGCTCGAGCAGATCTGCAATCCGGGGGAAGTTGCCGAGAACGGAGCGCAGCGTGGAGGCTTCGTCATGAGGGCTGTGACCCTGCCAGCCGAAACGCAGATTGTCGCGCACCGAAAGGCCCGGAACGATGCCGCGGCCCTGAGGCACGTAACCGATACCGGCTTTCACCCGACCGCTGGTGACCAGACGCGTGATGTCGGAGTCGAAGAACCGGACAGTCCCCCTGGTCGCCGGCAGGGCGCCGATGAGAACCTTGAGAAGAGTTGACTTCCCCATGCCGTTGTGCCCCAGGACACCGACGATTTCGGCATCGTCAACGCCGAGTGAGATGTCATGGAGAACTGTGATGCGTCCATAACCGCCAGCGAGACCGTTCGCTTCAAGACAGCGTGGCATCGCACCCCGTCCTTCACGCCTTCCGGCCGAGATAGATGTCACGCACCGTCGGATCGGACATCACGCGCTCCATCTCGTCTTCCACAAGGACACGGCCCTGGTGAAAGACCGTGATCCGCGAAGCAATCGACCGGACGAACTTCATGTCGTGTTCCACGATGATCATCGCGGCGGTCTCGTTGATCTCGCCCAGGATCTCCCCGATGCGCACCATGTCCTCGGCAGACATGCCGGCGGCCGGCTCGTCGAGCAGGACCAGCCACGGATCACCGGTCATCACGAGACCGAGTTCCACCAGCTGGCGCTCCCCATGAGCGAGGTGCGCAAGGATCTGATGCGACATCGACCCGAGGGAGAGACGGGCAATGATTTCGTCAGTCCGGCGCTCGGCGCCATCGGTGTGACGATGGTGCCAGCTGGCTGCGAGCCAGATGTTCTCGTGGACGGTCAGCCCGTCCATGACACTGGGAACCTGGGTCTTGATGCCGATACCGAGCGACGCAATTCGGTGTACCGGCCAGCCGGTTGTCTCATCGCCGCGCATGAAGATGTGTCCTTCACTCGGTCTGGTGAGACCCGTCAGGCAGTTGAAGAACGTGCTCTTTCCCGCACCGTTGGGTCCGATCAGGCAGCGGAGCTCACGTTCGCGAAGCACGAAATCCACATTGTCCAGGGCCACGACACCGCCAAAGTGCCTGGAAAGCCCCGAGGTCTCGAGAACGACGTCAGGCAAGATTGCGTCTCCGCCGTTGCATCCGCCTGGCAGGCAAGCGCTGCCACGCAGCAATCCAGATACCCTCCAGCGCCGGAACGAGGCCCCGGGGGAGGAAGAGGACGACAAGGATCAGAATGAGGCCCATCACCAGCGTGTTGTCGATGAGGGACTGCTGGCCGAGCAGGAACTTGAGGTAACCCATGGATGCAGCGCCCAGAACCGGTCCCAGGCGCGTACCGAAACCGCCGACGATGCACCAGATGATGATTTCCGCCGACTGGGTGAGCCCGAACAGTCTGGGTGTCACGATTTCACCCCAGTTCGCATAGAGCGCTCCGGCCAGTGCGGCGACCGCCGCGCCAATCGTGAACAGCAGAGTCTTGCGCGCCTGGACGTCATAACCCAGCAGCGACATTCGGGTTTCGTTTTCACGAATGCCGACGGCAACCCTGCCGAAACCGGAACGCAGCAGGAGCGTTACAAGGGCGAACACGAGAACCAGGCTCGCAGCACAAACGTAGTAGAGCGCGTCGCCCCAGATGTAGGCTGATGGGTTGCCTGGAACATGCAATGTCGGAAAGCCGGGGATACCGTTGAAACCCCCGAGTCGCGCGTTGCCGATGACATAGGCGTCACCGGCGGTGGACGACATGAAACGGTAGAGAATCAGGGTGACGACCAGCGTGATGATGGCAAGATAGACGTCGCCGAGGCGGCCGTAGAACATCATCGCGCCGAGGGCGGCAGCGAAGGCAGCCGTTGCTGCAACCGCCGCAATCAGGGCGATCGTGCTCTCGCCGACGTTGAGGGCTCCGATCGCGTATCCGTAGGCGCCCAGTCCGAAGAAGGCTGCCTGGCCGAAGCACAGGATTCCTCCGTAGCCCCAGACCAACCCCAGACTCAGTGCGAGCATCGCGTAGATCGCGAGCACGGTGAGCGTGTAGGTGTCGATGACCTGGGGCAGGACGAGCGTGACCGGGATCGCCACCGCCGCCATCACGGCGATCTCCCGTCCGATGGATCCCTTCACGATGATCGTGCTCTGAAGAAGCGCCCGGTGATTCCCCGGGGGAGCATTCGCAACAGGATGACCGCGGCCACGAGCAGGGCAACCTCGCCTATGACCGGCGAGATCGTGAACGTGAACAACTGGTTGACGACGCCGAAGAACGTGGCGCTGCTCATCAGGCCGGCCAGCAGCTGGGGCCCGCCGGCAATGACCGTGATGAAGGCCTTGGCGATGTAGGCGGCACCGGAACCGGGAACGAGACCGACCAGCGGCGCCAGGACCGCTCCGGCCAGCCCGGACAACGCTGAGCCCACCGCGAATGTCGCCATGTAGATCAGTTCGGGTTCATGTCCGAGCACTGCGGCGATGTCGGAGCGGGCCATGGTGCCACGGGCGATCAGACCCAGGCGGGTGAACTTCAGGACGAAGGCCATGGCGGTGAGAAGCAGGACCGCAACCAGGATGATGAAGAAATTGTAACCGTTGATCCTGTAGTCACCGACCGCGAATCCCGGTATCGGCGTCGAGATTCCGGTTGTCGTGTTGCCGAAGATCACGGTCGCCAGACCAATGAAGAACAGGCTCAGTCCCCAGGTGGCGAGCATGGTGTCGACAAGACGGCCGTAGAGATGGCGAATGATCAGTCGTTCGACGACAACTCCGATCAGGGCCACGGCGAGAGGTGCGATGATCACCATGGCAACGAAGACATCGACGCCGAGATTGACGGCGGTGATGGTAATGTAGCCGCCGAGCATCATGAACTCGCCGTGCGCAAGGTTGATGACCCGCATCATGCCGAATACGACTGCGAGGCCGGCGCTGATCAGGACCAGCGACGCCACTGCGTAGAGAAACTCGACGGCCATGACCGCAATCAGGTCCACAGCACCTCCAGCCGGACGGGATCAGGCAGCGTCGGCGGCAATCCTGATCCAGGCCGCGTTTCAGATCCGGATTTCGTACTGTGTGTTGTCGTCCGGGTTGGCTCCGAGATCGCAGACCGCCTGGGTGTCGACCGGCGGCCTCTGCGGCAACGTCTCGACGACCGTCATGCCCTGATTCTTCAGGATCATGAGATGGACATCGAGCTTCGCATGGTGGGTTTGCGGATCGACGGTGACGGTGCCCCCGGGTCCCTCGATCGAGATGCCTTCTTCCAGAGCCCTGATCACGTCGTCGCGGTCGGTGCTGCCGGCCCTGCGAACAGCCTCCGCCCAGGTCAG
>JAJEBJ010000412.1 GCA_022822575.1 Alphaproteobacteria bacterium
TCCAGCGCGACGATGCCGCCGAGCTTGTACCCGGTCCACCAGCCCACCACCGCGGTAGCCGCGGCCGCCGCCATCGATTCGCCCTCGGTGGTGCCGATCTGCTCGATCCGAAGCGCATCGATGGTGATGTCCTGGGTCGCCGAGGCGATGGCGATGACGAGGCCGACAGCGATCACCGCCGCCAGGTTGGCGAGGGGATCAATGAGACTCCAGATGACCAGGCTGACAAGAATGACCACCTGGAGGATGACGATCCAGGCGCGCCTGTGACCGATCAGGCCCGTGAGCCACGGTATCCGGATGCGATCGACGAGCGGCGCCCACAGGAAGTTGAAGGCATAGACGCCGAAGATGAGGCCGGCCCAGCCTATGGTACTGCGGGAAAGACCGTCTTCCTGGAGCCACAGGTTGAGGCTGCTGCCGATCAGAACCCAGGGAAACCCGCTGATGATGCCCAGGAGGAAGATGCGGGCCATGCGGGGTTCGAAGTAGTAGGCGAAGGTATCCGGCAGTCGTGGCACACCCTGCTCCTCAATCCCGGGGAGGTGGCCGGCATCCTAGACTCCATGTGGAATCAACCGGAACGAGGACTGTGGATGAAATTTCCGCGGGAAGAGTCGGGCAACGGTTGATACTCTCGATTCTTCCGGACAACCGGACCGGGGCACCATGGCCAAGGCACGCGCGGAAGGGGAAAGGCGCTGGCGACTGTCGATGTCGCTGGTCCTGTCGGTCTGCTTCGGCACGCTTATCACCGTTTCCATGGCTGGCGTGCTGGGCATCACCGTCACGGGCGCTGTCCGCAACACCATCGATCTCCTTCGCAAGGAGTCGGAGCTTGGTGTCTCGCTCGTCACGCACGAGATCAACCTCCATTTTGCCGCCGCCAGAACCCAGACCGCATTCGTTGCCGGCATGCTGGAGACCGGGAAGATCGATGTCGACGACGGTGAGCGTCTGGAGTCGCTGCTGACGGGCGCCATGGCCGCCGATCCGGCCATCAGCGGTCATGGTTTCATCTTTCCAGGCGGCGATGTCGTGATTGTCGATCGCCTCGATCCCCCGGCCCGGTTCTACCGCGTCTGGGCCGGCAACGATCCGATCGTTGCGGAAGCGCTCGCGAGGGCTGCGGCCGGCGATGGCGCTTTCTGGATGCCTCCAAGTTGGAGAGCCGACTATCACAACACGATCATGACACTCATATGGCCGGTCCGGCGGAACGCGGAACTCCTCGGGGTGCTGGTCACCGCCATCAACATCGAGCAGGTTTCGGCACGCATGGGACCGGCCGTGCAGAGCCTGCGCAGCCAGGTCTTCGCCCTCTACGGCCATGACCGGGTCCTTGCCCACGAGCTGATGGCAGACGGCTATCCCGGTCTTTCCGAAGCCGATCCCCTGCCGCCGCTCGAGACCTTCGCCGATCCCTATCTCGCAGGCATGTGGGATCCTCAATCCCTCGAGCGGATCGACCTGCCGGAAACGGCCAACATGCAGAGCCATACGGTGGAACTCGACGGCACGACCCTGGTCTTCGTCTACCGCCCCATCGATTCCTACACCACCGTCCCGCTTCTGGTCGGCGCCTACTATCTCACAGAGGTCTTTGACGAGGAGATTGGCCGCCTGATCAACTCCGTCGTCATCGGCGTTGCCGCCATCCTGCTCTCGCTGGTCGTCGCCATGTTCATCGGACGACGCCTCGCCCGCCCCCTCGAGCGCCTGTCTGCGGCTGCCCGCCTCGTCGCCACCATGGACCTTGATCGCATCCGGACCCTGCCGCCCAGCCGCGTCGTCGAACTCGATCACCAGGCGGACGCCTTCAACTCCATGAACGGCGCCCTCGCATGGTTCCAGGCCTATGTGCCACGGGCGCTGGTCCGCCAGATTGTGCGCGCCGGCGACATGGCCGGACTCGAATCGGATCGCCGCAACATCACCGTCATGTTCACCGACATCGCCGGCTATTCCACGGTGTCGGAAGGAATGAGCGCAGCCGGGGTCACGGCGCTCCTCAACCACCATTTCTCGATCCTCACCGAAGAAATCGAGGCCGAGGGAGGCACCGTCGACAAGTTCATCGGCGATGGTGTCATGGCGTTCTGGGGCGCACCGGAGAAGCAGAAAAATCGCGCCAGGCGCGCTTGCCGCGCCGCCCTTGCCATCCGCCGCCGCATCGAAGAGGACAACCGGGCACGCGAGGCTTCCGGGGAGACAGCCATACGCATGCGCATCGGCATCCATTCCGGACAGGCAACCGTGGCCAACATCGGCAGTCCGACGAGGCTGAACTACACGGTGATCGGTGACACGGTGAACGTCGCCCAGCGTCTCGAGCAACTGGGCCGGGAGATTGCACCCCTGGCGGAAGTGGCCATTGTCATCAGCGCCGAAACCGCCCGTGACGCCGGAGGCGACTTTGTCGCCACACCGGCCGGCACGATCCCCGTCAAGGGCCGCGCCGCGCCGGTCGAGGTGCTGTCGCTGGAGGGATCGGCCGACGAAGACCCGTTGCTCTGAAGACAAGGGCCTCCTCGGTGATCCAGCGCATCCCTCGAGACATGGTTGCTGTAACACCGAAGCAAGGCGAATCCGTGTTCGGCAAGATCGGTTTCAATTGTCGAGGCGAACCGCAGCGCATGTGGTGGCAACACGCCGTCCTCGCGCATCAGCGACCAAGCCGCACCGCGATGGAGCAGGCGCCCGCGGATGCCGTCAACGGTCGCAGTCGCCAGGAGCCTTGTCAGTTCGTCAAGCGTCTCCAAGGTATTCCGCCTCTTCGTACATGGCCGCGATGAAATCCTGGTGATCTTCGACATGGATGTTCACGACGTAGTGGTCTCGATTGGTGCCCGTGGCGTCGAAGTTCCGTTTCAGCGAAGCGTGCGCGCCGTTGCCCGACACGCTGAAGAGCAAGTGATCGATGCGATCCACGCGGAGGGATTTCAGGCCGACTTCGTCACGAAGGCTTCGGCCCAGCTCGTTGTCGTCCGGGTCGTCGCTCTCCAGCAGGCGGTTGGCGACGAACAGCAGCGAGTCGGGCGCAACCACGACCGCTATCGCGGTTGAGCACCTTGCGAGCGCTCGTGACTGTGGCCTTGCGG